>JBGTJG010000220.1:0-10751 GCA_041745235.1 Ferruginibacter sp.
ACTCTCTGTTGGTTCACAGGTACATATTAGATTACGATCACCGTAAGTATTATTTACCCTGCTTATTGCGGGCCAGAATTTATTTGCTTTCACAAAGGCGAGCGGATAAGCTGCCTGTTGTCTGGTGTAAGATTTACTCCATTCATCTGCAGTGATCACAAATTGTGTGTGCGGTGCATTTTTTAAAGCATTATCTGCTTTATCTGATTTTCCGCTTTCGATACCAGCTATTTCCTTCCTGATGTTCAGCATAGCCTCACAAAACCTGTCAAGCTCTGCTTTATCTTCACTTTCTGTGGGCTCTATCATGATCGTTCCTGCTACCGGAAAACTGAGGGTAGGGGCGTGGAAATTATAATCCATCAACCTTTTTGCCACATCTTCTGCTTCTATGCCTGCGGTTTGTTTAAAGGGACGGAGGTCCACTATGAACTCATGCGCACACGTACCGTTCTTGCCGCTGTAAAGAATTTTGTAATCATTCTCCAGGCGGGCTTTCATATAATTTGCATTCAGAATAGCAATCTCTGTACTTTTCTTTAACCCCGCCGGCCCAAGCAATTTGATGTATGCATAGCTGATCAGCAAAATGCTTGCGCTGCCATAACGTGTTGCACTCACTGCATGTGTTGCATAATCAGAAATATTAGCCGCATTTTCTACAACATGTCCCGGTAAGTATGGCTTCAACTTTTCATTCACACAAATAGGCCCCATCCCCGGGCCGCCGCCACCATGCGGAATAGCAAATGTTTTATGCAGGTTAAGGTGGCAAACATCCGCACCTATTAAACCGGGGCTCGTAAGGCCAACCTGTGCATTCATGTTGGCACCGTCCATATAGACCAAGCCGCCGTTCTCATGTATAAGTTCACATATCTCTTTGATGCTTTCTTCAAATACACCATGTGTGCTCGGGTAAGTAACCATCAGGCCCGCAAGATTGTCCTTATGCTTTTCTGCATGTGCACGCATATCACTCACATCAATATTTCCCGCATCATCGCATTTTGTAACAACCACTTTAAAGCCCGCCATTACTGCGCTTGCCGGGTTTGTACCATGAGCGGATATCGGAATCAAGATAATATTCCTGTGATTATCTTTTCTTTCTTCGTGGTATTTCTTTATTGACAACAGGCCGGCGTATTCTCCCTGTGCACCGCTGTTCGGTTGTAAAGATGTAGCAGCAAACCCGGTAATATTACTAAGCCATTGCTCCAGTTCCCTAATGATCTGTTTGTACCCTTTCCACTGATCTGCCGGGGCAAAGGGATGAATATTCCCAAACTCCGGCCAGCTTACCGGTATCAGTTGTGTTGCAGCGTTCAGCTTCATCGTACAGCTGCCAAGAGAGATCATGGAAGTATTCAGACTAAGGTCCTTATTTTCCAGGCTTTTAATATAACGCAGCATTTCACTTTCGCTGCGATGCGTGTTGAATAAAGGATGCGTAAGAAAATCCGAAGTTCTTGTAAGTGCAGTAGGAATATTCGTAAGCAAACCTTCCATATCAAAATTTGCAACAGCTTCATGTTCATCTTTAGCCTGCGCAAAAATGTGGAGTATGTTTAATACATCGCTCTGAGACGTTGTCTCATCAATTGAAATAAGAATATGATCTTTTACAAAATGAAAATTTATTTCATTTTCTTCAGCCAGCTTTTTAATGGCATCGGCAAAATTTGTTTTGATACAGATCGTATCAAAATAATGTTTATTCAGATTGGCATAACCCATATCCGCCAGTTCATTGCTGAGCGTTCTTGCAAGAAGGGTAGTAAGTTTCGCAATATTTTTCAATCCTTCAGCGCCGTGATAAACAGTATACATCGCCGCCATGTTTGCAAGCAATGCCTGAGCCGTACAAATATTACTTGTTGCTTTTTCCCTGCGTATATGCTGCTCCCTTGTTTGCAATGCCATGCGCAGGCAGCGGTTGCCCTGTGCATCTATGCTCACACCTATGATGCGGCCCGGGATATTTCTTTTAAATTCATCTTTGCACGCAAAAAATGCTGCATGCGGCCCGCCAAATCCCATTGGTACACCAAACCTTTGTGAATTTCCGATCGCCACATCTGCACCCAGTTCGCCGGGAGGCGTAAGCAATGTAAGCGCCAGCAGATCTGTTGCCATTACAACCGCTGCATTTACAGCATGTGCGGCATCAATAAATTTCCTGTAATCTTCCACCGCACCCTGCGCATTGGGATATTGTACTACCGCACCGAAATAACTTTCATCCAGCTGTACAGCTTTGTAATCGCCGAAAACCAGTTCAATATTTATCGGTGTGGCCCTTGTAATAAGGATGTCTTTTGTTTGCGGAAAAATATTTTCATCCACAAAAAACTTCGGGAAGGCAGCGTGGTCGGTATTTTTATTTTTATGGTTGAAGAGCATGGCCATTGCCTCCGCAGCAGCAGTTCCTTCATCCAGTAAGCTTGCATTTGCTACCGGCAGTGCCGTAAGATCCGCCACCATCGTCTGAAAATTCAGCAAACTTTCCAATCGCCCCTGCGCTATCTCTGCCTGGTATGGCGTGTATTGCGTGTACCAGCCCGGGTTTTCAAAAACCGTTCTCAGGATCACCGACGGCACAATGGTGTTGTAATAACCCTGCCCGATGTATGTTTTAAAAACTTTGTTGAGCGAAGCGGTTTTCTTCAGCTCTGTGAGGTATTGAAATTCACTCACGGGCCCGCCTGTTTTCAGCGGAAAATCTGCCCTGATAGAAGCAGGCACTGTTTTATCGATCAATTCGGCTACCGATGATACACCTATGGTTTTCAGCATTTCTGCCGTTTCATGCGCATCAGGCCCGATATGCCTTTGTGTAAATTCGTTTCGTTGCTGTTCAAAAATATTCATTGAGTAGTATGTTTAATTTTTTTTGTCCCAACATTAGTTCCCTGATCTGCTTCGGTGGCGTCGCACACTTCACGTTCAGTTCCCTGATCAACTTTTATTGTGCAATAATGATAAAGAATACCGCCTATTTTCGGGCGCAAAATTACATCATTGCCGTTACATTTTAGCAGTACTTATTAATCAGTTGTATTCCAAATTTGTCGCTGCCATGGAACCACATAGGCACATAGTTATCATAGGGATCCGCATAGAATACTATGTGGCTCAAGTTATTGTGATTCTACTGTGCCTATGTGGTTCAAAAAAGATGATTGTAATTTTATGCGCCCATTTGGGATTCACCCTATTAACTATCTTTGTATTTGTCGCACACGATATCCAAACAATACCGTATCAGACGCAGACCCTTAGATACTTCTACCATTGAGCAACGAAAAATTACTTACCAATTGGGCTAAAAAATCCGGCGACCGCCAGAGCCTGTATAAAAAACACCTGCATAGGGCAGATAAGAACGGTACACTCCGCATTCTTCCGGAGCTGAATGCAGAAGCTTTTGAGAATATAAACTGCCTCACTTGTGCCGCCTGCTGTAAGAATTACTCTCCCCGTTTTAAGGCTACTGATATAAAGCGCATCTCCAAATACCTCGGCTTGAAGGAAGGTGTATTCATAGAAAAATACCTTAACCTCGATGAAGAAAATGATTATGTAGCCAAAACAAAACCCTGCCCTTTTTTAGGCGAAGACAATTATTGCAGCATTTACGACCAGCGCCCCGGCGATTGCAGCAGGTTTCCTTATACGGATGAAGATGTTATTCTTAAACGGCAACAACTAACCCTCAAAAATTCTACGTTTTGCCCCGTAGTATATTTTGTGTTGGAAAAATTGATGGAGAAGAAGTAGTAAGAGAGTAAGTTATACACTTGCACAGATCAAATGTCAAATTATTAATTTAATCTTCCCGGTAATAACAATCAAAAGGAGCGACACATATATTGGGGGGTAACTTGGCTTTTAAATCTTGCATATAACGTCGTGGTATTTTGAGACTGTCCTTGTAATTGAAAAATAATTTGTTCCCAGATAGCTTAGATGGTAAATTATCAGGCATTGATAAATTATATCTAATGAATTTTTTTAAGTTCATATCAATAAAGTATAAAGAACTATGTCCGTGCCATGTACTGGAAGCCCTTACAGTATGAAATTCTTTGATTGCATAGTATTTTTTTGTCCCCATATTGGTATTTACAATACCAAGTAAGGTAAGCTCAGTTTCCTGACCAGTCCCTTTTATTTCAATCATTCTATTGATCTTATTTTCACGTATAATTCGTTTATAAATAGAAGAAACTTGTCCATCAACCGAACTTGAAGAAAATATTAAATAGAAAAACAGTAATTGCAAAATTTTCATAACACTGTAACTATTGTTGTGATTTTATTTACCGCCAGCAATTTCATGCTATTTATCCTACACCGCCTCCAAGTAGTAAGAGTTAGGGTTCCCTTTTAGCTGTCGTATTGGTGTATTCTTCTATTTTTGAAACAATTTCGTTTTGAAATCGTTTGTTTATTCGACGTTCTTCTGAAAAGCTAATGTCACTTTCTTTAGTCCAAATATAATTTGCATCATTATCCACTGCTCTTATTGAAATACCCGTCCTAGTTGTATCAGCCTGAATCAACTTATTAGCATCGCCATAGAATGAAACGTAATACATTTCTTCTGGCTCAGATTTAAAGTAAAAAATTCTACTGTCTAAAAAATCGTATCCTCTTTCTTTCCAGTCATCTCGTTTTTTCCATTTGTCAGGGATTTTGTATTCAGCATATTGGGCATAAAGAGAATCAATCGACGCAACCAATGTTCGCTTTGAAGTAGGGAAATTTATAATTTCAAAACCTCCAAGTGTTCCAGCACCAAAACCACAACCGGCCAAAAGGAAAGTAAATGTTGTAAGTATAAACCGAATGGGTGTCATATAATTGCATCTAATTTACTTCTGTAATTATTTATTTAACCGCCGCAATTCCATTCAATTCATCCCACGCCGCTTCCAAAGGCCTATTGATACCATCGCCTTTCCATTCCGGTGAACCGGGTATCTCCGTTGTTTTTAAAAACTCTGCTTTGGTCATTCCTTTGGCCATGCTTTCTTTTGTATGCTTCAGCACATTAGAAAGATATTCTCTGAAAAGCAGCACATCAGCCTTTTTTATAACAATATCATGGCCCGTACCTGCATGCCCGCACACATAAGTTGTGTTTTTTTCAAACAGCGCAGTGGCATTGGTAAGATTAGTGATCCAATCGCCGATATGCGCACCCGCAGTCCTGTCTACAAAGGGATGGCGGCGGTTAAATACCAGGTCTCCTACGTGTACAATGTTTGCTCTTCTGAAATGTACATAGCTGTCACCGTTGGTATGTGCACGGCCCAGGTACCTGAGTTGGATCCTTTCCCTGCCGTTTTTCCTTGTCCATACGCTGCTGTAGGTAAGGTCAGGATAAAGTTGTTTGGCTTCCGTTTTATTTTTTACTGCAGCGGCTTGCTGATTGGTCTTAGAATTTTCATGCGCTACCACATTCTTCGCCAAGCCTTTAAAAGCAATATTTCCGCCTGTATGATCTCCGTGGTGATGCGTGTTTATAAGCAGATCGAAAGGGCTCCCTGATTTCTTTTTAATTTCATCTATACAATGTTGTGCTGTATCAGGAAATTGGGAATCCACGACTGTAATACCTTTTTTCCCCAGCATAAATAAGATCGTTCCGCCTTTCTCTGTGAAGACGCCGATGGTATCTGTGAGCATTTTAATATTGTATGCCGGTTCATTCAGGAAAAAAGCAAGGGTGTCTTTTGAAAGGAATGGAAGTGCACCAAGGGTAAGGGTCGTATTCTTTATAAATGATCTGCGTTTCATAAGATTTTATTTAGGGAGAAAAGTTACGACAAAGGGCCGTGTAATGTAAATAGTGTTGAATTTAATTGTGCTGTCAGTCTGAGCTTGTCGAAGACGATTAAATTATCAAACCCCGCCTTCGACAAGCTCAGGCTGACATCCATTTTTTATCAAAGTCGAATTATCAATATTCTATCTTCTTCAGTTTCGGAAAACCAATCCACGTTCCTGCAACGACCACTAAAGACATTACACCACCAAAGACCACTGCGGGCAAAGTCCCAAAGAGTTTAGATGTAACGCCACTCTCAAACTGCCCCAGCTCATTAGAAGAATTAATGAACATCATATTGATAGAAGATACCCTGCCGCGCAATTCATCCGGTGTGTACAGTTGTGCTATCGTACCTCTGATAACCACACTAATGCCATCACAAACACCTGCGCACAGAAGCGCCATAAAACTCAACCAGTACACTTTCGCCAGGCCGAATACAATAATAAATATCCCGAAGCCCGCCACTGCCAAAAGCATCTTTATCCCTTGTTTTCGTTTCATGGGTACAGCAAGAAGGATCATAACACTGATAAGGCTCCCGATATCCATAGCTGCATTCAGAAACCCATAACCGATCGGTCCTGTATGCAAAACCTTTTCTGCAATTTCCGGAATAAAGGCAGCAGCGCCACCAAAAAGTACTGCAAACAGATCAAGGGATATAACTCCCAGCATCGTTTTATTATTATACACAAAGCTGAAGCCATGGCGAATGGATTGAAGCATAGGTTCTTTCTTTTCAAAAAATACGGGTGGCTTGGGTTTAATGCGAAAAGACATAAACAACGCCATAAGCATAAGCCCGGCACTCATCATATAAGCATTAGAAATACCGGCAAGTGCTATAAGTAATCCGCCGGTTGCATGTCCCGTTACAGAAGAGATCAGGTAAGCTGAAGAATTGATGGAAATAGCTCTTGAAAGTAAGCTCCGCGGTACAATGGCCGCTATCATGCTGCTGCCGGCAGGTGCTGCAAAGGATCGAATGATCCCGGTGAGAAAAACAACAAAAAGAATTACGAGGATCTTATTCCCGGAGGAAATATTAAAATCAGTAAAGCTTACCGCTGCGAGCATGCAGGCGCATAAAAAATACGAAGCATAAGAGGAAGAAAGAATTTTTTTCTTATCGTGCGTATCTATGTAGTGGCCGGCAAATACAGCTGAAGCCATGGCCGGTAAGAATTCTGTAAGTCCCGCAATACCTACCATATATGTATTTGCCAGGTGAAAGATCTGGTAAATAACAATCGTAGAGACCATTCGCATGCCCAGCGTAAAAGATAATCTTGCAGTTACAAAATGCCAAAACTCTTTAGGAAGCTTATCCTCAGAAAATGAATCTGCGTTAGGGGAGGGAGAGGTAGTGCTGGCCATCTTCATACTCTTTACTTAATGCATCTATTACGGTTTGCAGGTGGGCAGGATTATCCAGGAAATCGGCCTCAGATGCATCAATGAACAGTGTCTTTATTTTATGCTGCTTTATGTACTGTGTATAGGTTTCCTGCAGGCTGAATAAATAATCATTGGGTATGGACTGTTCGTATTTCCTGTTTCTTTTTTTAATATTTTCCTGCAGCTTGTTTACCGGTGTATGCAGGTATATTAATATGTCCGGCTGAACGATTTGCGGATTTATAATATCAAACAGCTTCTGGTACAAACGAAACTCTTCATCCGGTAAATTAACCTTTGCAAAAAGAAGGCATTTGGTAAAAAGATAATCAGAAACAGTTACGTTTTGAAACATATCCTTTGTCTGCAGCAGGTCCTTCAGTTGTTTGTAGCGCTCCGCCATGAAAAAAAGCTCCAATGGAAAAGCATACTGTTGCGGGCTTTCATAAAACTTCGGCAAAAAAGGATTTTCAGCAAACTCTTCCAGGATAAGCCGTGCATTATAATGTTTGCTGAGCAGGTGAGAAAGAGTCGTTTTTCCGGCACCGATATTTCCTTCTACAGTAATGAAATTATAGTTCATGCGTGGTGCAAAATAAAAGGAAAGCCGAATAAGGTTATCAAATCTTTTGCACATTCAGGGTATCCATACAATCATTAAGGAGGCTTTTCATTTTTTTATCAAATACAGGGTGGATAAAATCTGCGGAGAGCTCCGTTAAGGGAACAAGCACAAAACGCCGGTTTTGGATTTCGGGATGGGGCACTGTAAGTTTTTTTGTTTGGATGATATCCCTGTTGAAAAATAAAATATCGATATCTATAATTCTTGGGGCGTTTTTTATTGTCCTTTTCCGGCCCATCTTTTCTTCAATATCAAATATCTTATTGATCGTTTCCCGGGGATCAAGCTTGGTTTCAATAATTATAACCTGATTGAGGAAAGAAGACTGATCCTTATACCCCCAAGCTTCAGTGCTGTACAGAGATGAAAAATTTATGATTTTGCCGACAGTATTTTCAATGTATGAGTGTGCTGTTGCAAGATGCATTTTGCTGTCGCCGATGTTACTGCCGAGAAGTAAATAAACAATATTCATTTTTCGGGAAATAATCGTTTATCAAAATGAAATGGCTCGGAAGAAACCACTTTTACGGAGACGAAATCTTTATGCCGCGGGTTTATTAAAAAATTAGATTCTTCTTCTATTACCGCCGACGGAATTTGAAGTACGGCGCCGGAATTCTCCTTTAAAAACGAATCTCCTATAAAACGGGTGTAGTTAATATCTTTTTTCCAATCAGATTTTAATTTCATGTTGTCAGTAGATTTTATCACCACTTTATCCGGTATCGACACTTTTATTAAAACCAATGATTCAGGAATTTCGGTAAATTTTACTCTTACTAAGGTTTCTAAAGCCGCAAGAGAAATATAATGAGCAGTGTATATAGCAAAAAATCCGGGTGAGTTCCAGCGGCCACCGTATATTTTGGCACCCATGCCATCAAATATATCGGAATATTTTTTATCTGAGATCCTGTAAATAATCATGCGAAAATTCCGTGTTCTATTCTCCCTAATTGTATCAGTACCATTGATATTCCTTCATATGAGTGAAGTGACTGAATAGATAGTTTACCTTCTAACATATAGGGTTCACTTTTTAACCAACGGTAAAATTTATTTATGTCACCGAATACCTCAGTTCCTCTTTTACAAAGAGCGGTAATTTGTTGAAAACGTTCAGAATTTATAGAAGCAAAAGCATGGTTATCTTTTGCATAACGTTGGAGAGTTCGTTGGCTGATGTGTAATATTTCGGCCCATTCTGCCATTGTGAAGGGAACTTTATCTGCTACTTTTTTAAAATCATTGTAAGTAAATTCTTTTAATGCCGGGACCGTTCTTAACTTACCGTAAAACACTGCCGGCTCTTCTAAAGCGGAAAGCTTATCAATATTAGACTCTGTTGTTTTCTTTATCTTTTTCATCATACCCGACATTTGTCACCAAATCTACGACATTTGTCCGAAATCTTCCAAATCTTTTCTGCCTTTTTTATATAGCTTTGCACCTCAATCGGTTTTTCATGAAATACAGCCAGTGGCAGGCAATGTTTGCCATTACCAAAGCAAGTTTGCGGTCAGTTTTAAGAAGCCCGTCCGCTATTATTTTCAGTTTTGTTTTCCCCTTCATTTTCATAATTGTATTCGGCTTTATTGGCAACAGCACGGGCAGGCAAAATTTCAGAGTTGTATTGGAAAATAATTCCGATACAGCAAACGAATTGTACTCTGCGTTAAAAAATACGGAAGGAGTACGGTTTGTAAAATTCTCAACCCCGGCGGAACAAAAGCTTGCGCAGCAGAAGGGACGGATTGCAGGCATACTCAGTATTCAAAGAACAGCTGATCCGGCGGTTCCTTACTCAGTACAACTCAAAAGTACCACATCGAGTAATGATAAATGGCCGCAGCTGAAAACGCTGGTGGAAAGTAAGATCAACGAAGTAAGCAATAATAAATATGCGGGTCGCCCGACTTACGCAATGTTCGATTTTGATTATAAAAAAGATATTACGGAAATACGTCAGTACAAGACAATAGATTTCATTTTGCCCGGCCAATTGGGCTTTGCCCTCCTGAGTGCGGGCGTATTCGGTGTAGCATTTGGGTTTTTTAATCTGAGGAATACCCTGGTGCTTAAACGGTTTTTTGCTACACCCATCAGTCGGACTTATATTGTTTTAGGAGAGGCCCTAAGCCGGGTTATCTTTCAAATGACCACTGCAATTGTTATCATCGGCGCGGGGTACTTATTCTTCGGGTTTACCCTGATTAATGGCTGGCAAACCTTTTTTGAGATGCTGTTGTTAAGCTTTATAGGTTTGATCATTTTTATGGGATTCGGTTTTATTGTAAGCGGCATTGCAAAGAGTGACAGTTCTATCCCCCCGCTTGCAAATTTGATCACCATGCCGCAGTTTCTTTTGGGCGGTACTTTTTTTTCTATTGAAGCATTTCCCAAATGGCTGCAGCCCATTTCCAAAGCAATGCCGCTTACACATCTTAATGATGCCATGAGAAGCGTTGCCTTTGAAGGTTCAAGCCTTTGGGATGTACGAACAGAAGTAGGAATTTTATTGCTCTGGGGAGTCGTAGCATATGTTGTGGCCATTAAAGTTTTTAAATGGGAATAAAATGAACAGAGTTAAAGGGATATTATTTGTTTTTGCCGGATTATTTGTTTTGATCACTGTAATTTCATTGCTAATGCCGTCTGATTCAGTTGTTATCCGATCTCTTCTCATAAATGCAGATAAGAAAGAGATCTTAAGAAATGTATCTGATTTAAAACAATGGCATAATTGGCATCCGGTATTTGCAACAGATGGAACATTTATCACTTACTGTGACAGTCCGATACGACATGAATCTGCCTGTTGTAATATTCGCTATAAAGATAAAGCTGTACATGTAGAAGTTTTATCTGCGGATTCTTCAT
>JBGTJG010000221.1:0-10479 GCA_041745235.1 Ferruginibacter sp.
TTCCATTTTTGCTTTTGCCTTTTGCAAAACATTATTGATATCCTGCGACGCAGTGAATAAAGAACAACAGCAGAAAACAAGTGCAAGAACAATTTTCATAATAATATTTTTAAGTAAGAATATCTTTTTTTCGGAAAACCCACACGGCAGATCCTAAAAAGAGCGTAATATGGGCAAGTAAAATGTACAGGCTGTTGCGGATGGAGGGCCAGTTTTCAATGCTTCCTTTTATGGGCACGTTATCTTCATCTGCGGCGATGTAAAAAAATCCTTTCCAGCCAACGAGGTAGGATGTAAACAACCAGGGCTTTATATTTTTGTCTATAACAGGAACATTAATATTGGAAATGATGGTGCAGACAATAACGATACACACTGTAGCAATGATGGGCCCTACAGAGTTTTCTGCAAATATGGAAAGCAACAATGCAAGTGCAGCTATAACGGTGAGCGCTACTGCAGCGTAACCGAATGCCGCAAAATACCGCCACAAAATATCATCATTTGTTATTTGTAAGATCTGCGACTCCTCACCTTTTACCCGGAAAATAAGCAGATCATCCGTACCGAACATAAGCATGCTTACAAACAATGCCATCACTGCCATAAATACCAATAAGGCGATGGTGTAAATTAAAGAGGCCGCAAATTTTATCATGATAAGCTGCGTGCGGCTTACGGGCTTTGTAAGCAGAAGCCGAAGCGTTCCCATATTTGCTTCGCCGCTTATAGCATCGCCGGCTACCAATGCCACGAGTATAGGAATCTGTATCAGCAATGTGTTGAGGATGATGTAACACATAAAATAACCGTTGATCGCTTTCTCCCTGTCCAGCTCAAAAGTATCCCCGGCACTTTGCAGCATCAGCCCCATATAAGTTGCGCCGTCTGCTTTAAATGCAAGTTGAAAAATAAGCACAATGGCAGCAATGGCGACAAATGCAATATATGTTCGCGGCCTTTTGGATATTTTATATAATTCAATTTGCAAAAGCTGCCACATGCGTATCATTGTTGGTAAGTGATAAAAAATAATCTTCCAGGGAGTGGCGGGGCTGCACGGAAAGGATACCGGTATTTGTTTCATTCAGAAACGCAACCAGCTCCGGTACATCTTTTCGGTTCATACGCAGTCGAATATTTGTGCTGTCTTTTTCAAGAAAGGTTTCCCATTTACTTGCTGCCAGTTTTAAAGATGATGTTTTATTGTCTGTCGTATTCACTTCTACCATGGTGTTGGCAGGATCAAGCAACTCTGCCAAATTCCCCTCTACTATCTTTTCCCCTTTATGAATAATGATCATACGGTTTGCAATAATTTCGATCTCACTGAGCAGATGTGAAGAGACGATAACCGTTTTGCCCATTTCCCTGCTGAGGCGCAGGATCAGATTACGCACATCCGCGATCCCCTGCGGATCTAAGCCATTGACGGGCTCATCCAAAATGATCAGCTTCGGTGAATGAACAAGGGCTACTGCAATGCCAAGTCGTTGCTTCATGCCTTGGCTAAAGGTTTTCACTTTGCTGCCGGACCTGTCGGCTAAGCCTACCATTTCCAACTGATCCATGAGTAGTGGTCGGGTAACTTTTACACCGCTCATTTTTGCAAAAATGGCGAGGTTGTCGTAAGCAGAAAGGAATTTATAGAGATCGGGTTTTTCAATAATGGCACCCGTTTGCCGAAGAATATCATTATCCTGCTGAATATTTTTTCCGGAGAAAATGATTTCCCCTGCAGTGGGTTTTATCAGCTTGAGCAACATTCGGATCGTAGTAGATTTCCCTGCCCCGTTCTGCCCCAGGAAACCATACACATCGCCCTGATTTACTGTAAATGAAAGGTTTTTTACAGCATCGAAATCTTTAAATCTTTTAGACAATCCCTTTACCTCCAGCATCACACTCATGATGTAAATTTACGTCAATTTGCCCGCTGCAGATTCAGGTTAACGCAACCGTTTATCACTTATTCCTCTTTTGGTATATAACAGCGCAGCGCCTGTACATATTCCTCAAAAGCCGCAATACCTTTGGGGGTACAATTATTTAAGAAACTTACAAACTTTCCTTAGTCATTGCGAGCCGATAAAAGTGTTTAAGCCGTAGCTGTTTCCCGGCGCGGCAATCTCATTTGCTTGTACTTCATCCATTGGTAAGTAATGTTGTATGAGATTTCCGCTCCGCTACATCTCATAATGAGAAGTTTAAAATCGGCTCGCAATGAGGACGCCGGGAGGTTGTGTTATTCTATTTACGCCTGATATGTTTAAGAAAATAAAAGCTCATTAAACTATTCCTCTTTTGGTATATAAGAACGCAACGCCTGTACATATTCCTCAAAAGCCGTAACGCCCTTCGGAGTTATTTTACACAGTGTAAGCGGGTAATTATTCTTAAACTGTTTTGTAATATCGATGTACCCGGCCTCTTTTAATTTTTGCAACTGCACGCTGAGATTCCCGGCAGTAGAATTCGTCTTTTCTTTGAGAAAAGTAAATTCCGCTTCCTTTACGCTTATCAGCAGGCTCATGGCTGATAAACGTAATTGTGAATGCAATATGGGATCAAGGTTCTTAAATTCCATCAGCGTGATACGGATTATTTGTGCCCCGTGAAGCTCTTTCTTTTTTGAATTGTGCTCTTAAAATAAGACCGGGAATGATGTAACCTATAAACACTGCGGCAGCAGTAATCAGCATATCATATTTAAAATCTGTATTTACAAATATGGCAATCGCTCCCAACCAGTTTACTATGGCTCCTATTATAAGGGGCTTAAATTTAGTAGCCCCTGCCTGTATGATCATTAAAAAACCATACAGCATTAATAAAAGACCAAAGCCTGCGTTTGGACTCACGGCACTTTGGTTAGGCCTTACCGCAATATTCATAGATAAAATAATTATAAACAGGCAAATGGTAAAACCAATGTCAACATACCTGAGGATATCACTTATATAACTTTTAGCACTGGTGCGTTTGGGTTTTAAAAAGCCATATGTAAGCAGTATGATTGCCAGCCCGCCGAAAATGTTCCACGCCAGGAAGAGGTTAGAAGCTTTCGCATCTGCAAGAAAGTATGTAGCCACAGAAGCTATAAATATCATGGATCCCCAAAGCAACCAACCGTAGCCATCATCGGTAAAATTGGTTTTAGCTTTTTGGATCATTTGCTGAATGATCTCCAGGCTTTTTTCTTTTGATAATTGTGTTTCTTCAGACATAGCAGAGGTTATTTATTCTTATTTAGTCAGGTTTTCAAATTGCACCCACGGCAACTTTCCTTTTTGTATTGCCTATTTTGGCCCGCAGCATATAAGCGGGTATAATATAGCTTACCATTATTGCCAGGCCTGCCATCAGGATCTGGAAATCATATTCCATAAATGCTGCGGCAATTGCGATCACCGATGCAGATATTCCTCCCACGATAAATGGCCTGAAACGAAGCAGGCACCCGGAAACAAAAGTACCTAACCCGTAAAGCATGATAAAAAAAGGAAAAACAGGCATTCCCCATCCCAGCTTAAAAAAGATAACGGTCAGCACAAAAAAACTGATACCCATCCCTATCCATAAAAAGCCCATGCTTTCTTCTATATAGGTTCTTACTTTCTTTTCATTCTTTTGCCTTGCAGCAATATAGAATGTAAGCAGTGCTCCCAAAATCGTGAGCCACCATACCTGGTAATGATAGGGATAATCAAAGACACGCTTCAGTAAAAACTGGCCGGTACAGGCAATGAATGTTATCCACCCCCACATTAAAAAATAAATATCATTGCCGCGAATATCCTCTTTGGATTTCTCCAGCATGGATTGAATTACTTTAAGGCTATCCTGCGGAGAAAAGTTTTCCTGTTGCATAAAAGTTTTTTAATCAGATTATTTACATTCAGCCATCAGCATTTCCGCTCTTTTCTGTCCCCAATTTGGCGAAAGGTCACTAATAGTTTTAAAACTTGCAAACTTTTCAGTAGCGGTCGCCAGCTCAGCCTTGGCCGTTTTGCATCCTCCGCCGAATTGTTCAGGCGTATACCTGAGGCTTTGACCCTTCAATAAATACGGACGCGGATTTGCAGGATCCTGCACCTTTGATTTTTCAAGCAATTCGTTGCTCAGCATGCCATATTCCATGTACCGCTGCATCGGATTCACCATCAATCTTAAAGTGGCAATCATACTTTTTACAGCCGTTATTTCAGAATTATTCGGTTGCAAAGAATCTGCTTTATTTATCAATTCTGTTGACTTGTCTGCAATAGCATCATTACCCGAGGGATCTTTTTGCATAAAAGCAAAATTAACCCTGCTGTACGCTGCATAATAAAACGGCAACCACTGATTTTTTTCTGCAGTACCTATTCTTTCAAAAGTATTTGCAATGCTAAGGAAAGATTCAGGCTTACTGTAAGCTGAATCGATCATTGTTATACTTTTTTTCATTGCGCCGATGTATTTTTCATTTTGCGCAAAAGCCGTAAGAGATAATATTGTAACTGATACAATAAGAATTATTTTTTTCATTTTTATTGTTTTAATCGTTCGTTTAATTTTAGATGGTTTGCTTGTTTTTTAATTTTTCGTATTCTCTTTCAGTTGAATTGGACTTTGGAAAAACATAAGCATCTGCATATTGAATGGCGATACCTAAGCCCCAGCCGAGCGTAGCATACATAGGCCATGGGAACCCGAAGCCTTTCAGGGTGTAATTATATACAGAGAAATACCATATACCCCATAAGAATGTATTTACAAGCAAATACAGGATAAAGCTTTTTTTAAATTGTGCTCTTTTCTTTGCGATACGCCAAAGTGTTTCATCATTAGTTGGTGGTGTGTTTTCAGTGTTCATTATTATTGTGTTTTAGGTTTTAAATTATATTGCTGAGATATCTTACAGGTGATTATTTATTGCATCTTCCGTCCTGTCTATTCCGAAGCTTATGAAGCAACCGATGTATAAAAATCTTTTAGAAGGGGGGACAATGGCACTTCTGTTACTGTTCATTGATGAAAAATTATAGCCGTACACCTGCTTTTGTCCGAGCACATTAGACAATGAAAGCACCCATACTGAAAATGGCTTTTTAGTTGCCTTCCCCAAGTTTGGCAAATAATTCAGGCTGAAGCTGAGGCTGTTGTAATTAATAGTGCGGCCCTCTTCTTTGATCACATATTTGCTTTGCGTATTATCAAAACCCATATTATAAAAAGGGCGACCTGTTGCAAAATTGTAGCTGGCATTAAAGCCTGTTTTCCAAGGCAGAACAAATTTCTTTGCCACGAGTGAAGCAGTATGTGTTGCGGCAAATGAAGGCCTTATCTCCCCTGGGAAATTGAGGTAATTCCTTTTGGTGTCCAGGAATGAATACGATACCCAATAATCCAGGTTCTTCACAGATTTTTTGTCACGCCAGAACATTTCAGCACCCTTTGCATAACCGAAGCCAGTGTTGTTTGCAGCGACGATCCGGCCGAAAGCATCCGGTGCAGTTTTAAACAGATCATCATATTTTTTATAGAATACCTCTGTGCGAAAAGTCCGCTTATCTGCCGAGCGCTGGTATTGCACGATGTAATGTGTGGCCTTTGAATATTTCAGATCGGCAGTTGCGGGAAGGTATTTTCTTTCCGGATTCTGATAGAATATTCCGTAAGCGAATGAAACCTGAGCCGTTGGGTTTAATTTATAAGCTAAAGAAATACGCGGTGCAATATTCCACCTGTTCAACAGAGCTGAATGTTCCAGGCGTGTACCTGCCTTAAGAGCAAGATCACGGGTAATGTAAATGTCAGTTTCCGCAAATGCGGCATTCAGATCATCCCTTACTGCGTCAGTATATTTAGCCCCGTTGAATAGGGTGTATGTCGTCTTTTCGTTGCTGAAAAAATAATCTGAACCGAAACGGAATACATTAATGCCGCTCAACTTCTTGTCAAAAACCACCCGCGCCTGTGCATACTTTGCATTATTGATAAGGCTGAAATTTTTAAATGCATAATTGATGGGCGAAAAAATTTCCTGCTTGGTATTGTTTTCATCCTGCAGCTCACCTTTAATGTCGTCGCGGTTTGTACTGAAGCTGAGTGCGGTATTTAATTTCCAGCCATTGCTCAATGGTTGTCTCAAACTAATGTTCTGAAAAGTATTTATGTTCTTAATTTCAAATGCATCTTTCAGTTTCAGAGAATCGATATCAGGGTTCCGTAGTGCCGTGCTGTTCCCGCTTGCATAGCCATAGTATTTTATGAAGCCGCCTCTTTTGGTTTTTAAGCGAAAGTTTGCATCGCCATCATGATATACCGGTGTTTTATAAAAATCAGGCCCCTGTTTAATTACGGCAAAGGCCAGGGCTAGATTTGTATAATTGTATGAAAACCCCCAAGCCGCCTTTTTATTTTTTGCCAGCTTTTGAAGTCCCCCGCCAAGTCCGATAACAGAAAAACTAAGATTAGCCTGTGTCTTTTCAGGAAGATCGTTGCTCTCTAATATAAGTGCGGCAGAAAGTGCCTGACCGTACAAAGCAGAATAACCGCCTGCGGCAAATACAGTTCCCTTAAATAAAAACGGGTTAAATCTCCCGCGTGTAGCTATACCCGGCAGACTGCTGTAGAAAAAATTATTTACTACGCTGCCGTCAATAAAAATTTTACTTTCCGTAGCTGTACCGCCCCGCACAAATAAACCTTCGCTTTCACCTACCCTTTGAGAACCGGGTAAGGTTTTAAGTGCACCGGTTACATCTCCCTCCGCACCCGCAGTGGTTACGATATCCAAAGAAGAGAGAACGGTTCCTTTTTTCTTATCACTCGCTTCAAATGAACCCGCGGTGATGGTAACAGCGTTAAGCTCAGTAATCAATTCTTTTATTGAAATATTCTGTACTATGTCAGTGGCACCTAATTTCAACTTGCTTTTAAATAAAGAATAACCTGACATTGTGGCATTTAAATCTCGTTCGCCGGTTTCGGTAGTGGAAAATGAAAAATTTCCTACAGAGTCAGATGTAGTACCGTCATATGAATCATTGAGAGTAATACTGGCTCCGGAAAGTGAGTTATTTTTTTGATCGGTAATTTTACCTGAGATTTTGATCTGGGCATTTCCTGCTAATCCGGCAAACAATATCATTAAAACTAAAGCAATTTTCATTTCCTGTAAATTTATCCCAAAAGTAGAGTAGTTTATAATACAAACCAAATTATTTAATATTAATTTTGAGCTTTTCTTGTCTTTAATAATTATTATTGGTGATTTTTATTAAGATATCTAATTGATATTAAATCACTTACAATGAAAGATTTACTCTCACTGAATTTTTTATTTAAAAAACTACAAAAAAATTAATTTTTTCTTTTCAGTGGGTTTTGTAATTTAGCTATTGAATTTAATGGGTTAGTAAGTATTAAGGGCTATCAGAAATGATGGCCCTTTTACTTTTCAGTTGTCAAATAAATTTTTTGTTTTTTGAATTACCGCACAGATAAAAAATTTATTTATTTGAAGAAATAATTTTCTGTCTTTCACTTCGCTCAAATTTCTTTCTCCGGTTTATACATATAAATACCTCGCAGCATTTTTATTATTCTCTTTTCTCTTTTCAAATATTTCAGAATAAATGTCAGGTCGTTTTTAATTTTCGTAAAACAATACGCAAGTGATGATAGAATAATTGTCGGAAAGTTTTATTAATTACTTTTTCATTGCACAACCGCAGATTGATAATTCTTTCTTATCTCCTATCTCCGTAATTTTAATTGATGAGTAAAACTAAATCAGCATTTTTTTGTCAGAACTGCGGTTATGAAAATGCGAAGTGGGCCGGCAAATGCCCGGCGTGCAATGAGTGGAATACTTTTGTAGAAGAAGTTGTTGTAAAAGGAAATGATAAACAGGTAAAAGAAGAGTGGCGGGAATTCAGCGGGCTCAGCGGATTGAAAACTGTATCTATAAATGATGTGAGCAGTGCCGAAGAAAAAAGGATCATCACAACAGACGGTGAGCTGAACCGTGTGCTGGGCGGGGGTATCGTGGCAGGCAGCATTGTTCTTGTAGCCGGCGAACCGGGGATCGGTAAATCAACTTTGTTTTTACAAATAGGTTTGCAGCTCACTCATGTGCGTACATTATATATAAGCGGCGAAGAAAGTGAGCAACAAATAAAAATGCGAGCCGACAGATTAGGTGCAAAGAGCGATAATTTTTTTCTGCTTACAGAAACAAACACGCAAACCGTTTTTAAAGAGATAAAAAAACTAAAACCGGAACTGGTAATTGTAGATTCCATTCAGACACTTCAATCACCATATATAGAATCATCGCCGGGAAGCATCAGTCAAATTCGGGAATGTGCAGCAGAACTTCAGCGCTATGCAAAAGAAACCAACACACCTGTTTTTTTAATAGGACACATAACGAAAGATGGCAACATCGCCGGCCCGAAAATTCTGGAGCACATGGTTGACACCGTATTGCAATTTGAAGGTGATCGCCATTATGCATATCGCATTTTACGCACGTTGAAAAATCGTTTTGGCAGCACAGCGGAACTTGGTATTTATGAAATGACCGGCGAAGGAATGCGTGCTGTTACGAACCCTTCAGAAATTTTAATTACCCAAAAAGAAGATGAATTAAGCGGCATTGCCATCGCTGCTACGATCGAAGGGATGCGGCCATTATTGATAGAAACCCAGGCTTTGGTCACCCAAAGTGTTTACGGAACCCCTCAGAGAACAGTTAGCGGGTTCGATTTGCGGCGGCTGCAACTCCTTTTAGCCGTTTTAGAGAAAAGGGGAGGATTCCATTTTGGGGTAAAAGATGTCTTTATCAATATAGCGGGCGGCATCAAAGTAGAGGACCCGAGCATAGACCTCGCCATAGTGTGTGCGTTATTAAGCAGTTATGAAGATGTACCTATGCCGCCAAAAATCTGTTTTGCGGGGGAAGTAGGCCTTTCCGGGGAAGTAAGAGCAGTAAACAGGATAGAGCAACGCATAGCAGAAGCTGAAAAATTGGGTTTTGAAAGGATCGTGGTTTCCAAATATAATGCAAAGAGTTTGGGTAAGTTGAAATTTGGGATTGAGATTGTGGCGTTGGGAAAGGTGGAAGAATTGTATCAGTATTTGTTTTAACTTAGTAAAATGCCGGAATTAATTATAAAATATAAAAATCCCAGGGTAAAAGAAGCTCTTATTGATATCTCCAAGTATCTGGATTATTCAATTGTCCCTTCACAGGAGAAGAAAAAGATCAGGGCCAAACTTACAAAGGAAGATATACTTCTTAAGCAAATTGAAAATGGCCTTCTTGATGTAAAAAAGATCAAAAAGGGAACCGTTAAAGGCATGACGGTAAAAGAAATGCTGAATGATAAATAAAGTAATTGCTACTCCTCTCTTCAACAGCCGTTTTAAAAAGTTTATAAAAAAATTCCCTTCTTTAGGCCGGGAAATAAACAAATTGGAAAAGATATTATTATCTGATCCGCATGCAGGTATAAATCTCGGAGCTAATTTGTATAAAATAAGGCTTGCATCTGAAAGTAAAGGCTCCGGCAAAAGTGGCGGATTTAGAGTAATAACTTTTCTGGTTAAAGAATCAGACAAAGGCCATGAAATTTTCCTCTTAACTATCTATGACAAATCAGAAGAAAGTACAATAACCAAAAGCATACTTCTTAAGCTTGTTAAAAAAATCTTTTCGGAAGAATGAAAGTTCTGAAAAATCTTTTCTCTTCCGCCCTCCACCTCTTCTACCCGCACATATGCACCGGCTGCGGGAGTGACCTGTTACGAAAAGACGATTTTCTTTGTATACAATGCATAGAAGCACTCCCCCATACTGAATATGAAAAATACCCCAACAACCCCACGGAGAGAATATTTCACGGCAGGCTGCCGTTAGTATCCGCACACAGCGGCTTTTATTTTTCCAAAGGAGAATTGATGCAACACCTTATTCATGAATTTAAATACAAAGGCAATAAAGAGATCGGAATTTACCTGAGTAAGATGATGGGAACAAAAATGCTTGAAAGCGGCCGTTTTTCAAATATTGATTACCTGATCCCTTTGCCGCTGTTCGCAGACAAAGAATTTAAGCGGGGTTTTAACCAGGCAGAAATAATATGCGACGGTATGAGTGAGGCAATGAATATACCCGTACATACTAAAAATGTGATCCGGGGCAGGCATACTGAAACGCAAACCAGGAAACACCGTGCAGAACGTTGGGAAAATGTCTCCGGCAGTTTTATAGTAAAAGATGAAGAAGTGCTTAAGAACAAACACATCCTTTTGGTGGATGATGTTATTACAACAGGCGCTACACTGGAAGCCTGCGCACAGGTAATAAATAAAGTAGCCGGCATAAAGCTCAGCATTGCTACATTGGTAACCGCATAGTAAAGATTTCCGTGTAAATTTGTTCTAATGAAGTCACTTCTGCTTGTTGTTCTGATTTTCTTCGGC
>JBGTJG010000222.1:0-6443 GCA_041745235.1 Ferruginibacter sp.
GGAAACATAATTATTCAGCTTCAAAATAATTTTTTTGCAATCAAAAAGAGTTCTGTAGCGGCCGGAATCAAACCCTTTTTGGACAGCTTCCCTGATGTCTGCACTGAAAGATGTCGGAGGAAAAGTATCAGCATGCACAAAATATAAAATATCGCCTTTGGCCCCGGCGGCACCGGCATTCATTTGTGCGGCCCTCCCTTTTTTGGCTGAACGAATTGCAGTTGCGCCCGCCTGTGCAGATTTTACAAATGTATCATCCGTGCTGCCGCCGTCCGCTACAATGATCTCAATCACGTAATCATCTCCGTGCACAAATAGATAATCCACCAATTGTGCAATGGTTGCTGATTCATTAAATGCAGGAATGATGATGCTGATTTTCATGGAAAATTTGCCGCGGTTATTTTATCAGATATTTTTATGATAAAGGGGCTCTTTAATTTCCGGGCCTTGACCTGTGTCTTTATCAGCTCTTTTCTTTAAACGCTCAAACATCCATATCGTAAATACCAGCCACGCAAACCCAATACAAAACCCTGCCATTACATCACTCGGATAATGTACACGCAAATAAACACGGCTGAAACCAATGAGCAGCGCAAAACTTATCAGGAGAAACGCGACCAGTAATCTGTATGCCTTGGGAATTTCTGTTTTCCAAATGATATAAGCCAACAAGCCGTAAAAAATAAATGCGGAAGTTGCATGCCCGCTGGGGAAACTGAAATTATGCAGCTTATCAATCAGGGGATTCTCCGGGCGGGGACGGGAAAATGAATTTTTCATTACGTAATTGACGAGGAAACCTCCTATGCCGATTATACCGATCTCCACTGACCTTTTCCAATCTTTTCTGCAGAGGTAGATAATAATCACAACGGCGTAGGCTATTTTTAAAAACGTAGAAGAAGCAAACCACGTAACAGTTTTCATGAATTCCGTACTGCCGGGGCTTATCATATTTGCCGCGACGAAACGAAAAATACGACTGTCGGATTCTACCTCTTCACGCAGGAGGACTTCGTGCATGATGTAGGTAAACAGAATAACTGCGGCGGCAAAAAGTATGAAAAGTATGGTGAGGCCAAGCGGTAGTTTCCCCAGGTATTTTTTTGTGAAGGTGGTGCTGCTTTGCATCTATCAAATGTCGGCAACTGTAAATACAAAATCAAATAAGATGATACAGCGGTGTAGGTGGGTAAATTGCTACCGAGTGAAGATATCCTGTCTAAGTACCTGTTGTAATTAAAGAGCCCATATTTATCGATGGGATCTTTAACAGAAGGTGTTAGGGTGCTGCATTTACAATATTACCATTAGCTACTGTTCTGGTGTCAGAACCGTTGGTGACAGTTCCGCTGAATGTTCCTGATACAGAAGTTGCTGATGCACTTGTAATAGTTACTGATCCTGCAGAAGCTAAAAAAGTCATCCCGCCGGTATAATATTGCAATGCGGCCTGACCTGTTGCCGGACTTGTACTGAATGTATAAGTGCCGGGTACTAATGAAGAGGCATATATATCCAGTTCTACATTTCTATAAGCAGCTCCGGTACCATCTTCCCACAATATTCTCTGGCGGGCAGCACCTGTAGTAATAATTATATAACGTCCTGTTCCTGTAATTTGTTCGGAACCAATCTTAACACAAAAGCTTACCCCTGTTCCGCAGCTGTTTACAGGAGTAGTGGGAACAGCATTGGTTTCACTTTTCTTGCAGGAAGATGCAAAAAATAATAAAGAGGACAGAATAATACTTGCAATACAATGCTTAAACAGATTTCTCATAATATTAGTTTTAATGAAAACAAAAATAACTTTTGAGCATTGCACAATATATACAGCATATGCGGTATTTGAATCCGGAAAGAGCAAGGGTATGATTAAGTGAATTAAAAACTCTCTTCCCATGATACCGGTATCTCTACTTTTGTGCCGCCGGTTGGTTGATCCGTAATAAGAACAGTTCCATCTTTGCCATGTTGTTTATTAAACAATTCAATACGCTTCAGCGTTATTTCAATACCGTGAGAAGTGTGTTTCACCGGATGGTTTTTTCTCAATGCTTTGGCTTTCTCCCTGCCAATACCATTATCTTCCACAGTACACAAAAGCAGATCTCTTGTTCTTTCAATTCTGATCTGAAGATGTCCTTTATTTTCCAGAGGTAACAGCCCGTGCAGAATCGCATTTTCCACAAAGGGTTGAATAATGAGCGGCGGCAATTCAATGGCGGAAGTATCAATATTGTCAGCTATGATTATTTCATACTCAAATTTATTTTCAAAGCGGATCTGTTCAATCTGAATGTAGAGATTAAGCACTTCCAGTTCATCAGACAATAAAATTTGTCGCTGCCTTGAATGATCTAATATGTTTCGGATAAGCTTAGAAAATTTAGAAATATACTGATGTGCCTGCACCGTTTCATTCCTGCTGATGAATGAATTGATTGTATTAAGCGAGTTAAAAATAAAGTGCGGGTTCATCTGTGTGCGCAAGGCGCTGTTCTCCAGTTCATTTAGTTTTATTTCGTAATCGCTGCGCAGACGAGCCTCCCTGTTTATGCGAATAATTCTCCGGCGATAAAAAAGAAAGATGATGCCCGCAAGGGCAAGTGCAAGGATGCTCCAAAACCACCAGGTGTTCGAAAAATGTCTGCCGATGTGTATGTTTATCCGTTGCCCTTTTTCATTCCATTGGCCGGATGAATTTCCTGCCTTTAAGCGCAATACGTATTTTCCGCCGGGGACATTCGTATAAGATCCCTTTCGCTGTTTCCCGATGTATTGCCAATCCTTATCGAAACCTTCCAGCATATAGGCATACTGTACATCTTCCGCTTCGTTGTAATTAAAACTGCTGATGTCGAATGTAAAAAAGTTTTCGTTGTATTGCAAACTGATATCTTTAATACCGCTGATTGCTTCTTCAGTTACCAGCGGTTTATCATAAACCCGAAAACCGGTAATGAACGGAGGCTCTGAAAAATTATTTTCCTTTATCCTTTCCGGAAAAATCTCATAATAACCCTTGTTGCTGCCGATAAGGACAGTGCCCTGCGGAGATTTCATAAGCGTACGCGGGTAGAGTAACATATTGGACATACCTTCTCTTTCACCCAGATATATTATTTTAGCGGTAGGAATGTGAAGGCGGCCGATGCGTCGGCTGTTGCCGAACCATACATATTCACCATCAGGTAATACACCACGTACACCATCCAAATCGTTTTCCGCTTTTTCTGATAAAAAGATGCGCAGTTGACCGGTCTTTTTTAAAATGATCAAACCTGCATTGGTAGCGAGAAATAATTCATCTGTTTGTCGTACAATCTTAAATATTCCTTTGAGGTCTTTTACGGACGATAATAAATTTGACCTGTCCGAAAGTATTTTTTTGAGCGGATCATACTCATATAATTTTCCGCCGGCTGCAGTCAACCATACATGCTGTTGTTCATCGTAACAGATTGAAGTAACACCTGTGAGCTTAAATACGGGATTGGTACTGTCATTACGTACCGTAACATATTCATACGTTGTTGTATTAAAAATTCCGGGCTTTCCAAACCCAATAACGAATAAATTTCCATCTGGCAACTGCAACAAATTGTTTATGCCATCATCCTCCAGTTTGTAGGGTTTTGTTATTCTGCTGAAATTTCTGAATGTGCCCGTTGCTTTATCGTATTGCATTAATCCAAGCCTTTCTGTACCCATCCAGAAATATTTTTCGTTCCTGTCAGGAATGCCGGCCAGTACATTTTCTACAGGTCCGTTTTTCCCCATGGTAGAAAAACCTGTGAAATCTTTTCGCTTATCTGTTGTATAATCATAAAATGCAGGACCTTTTTCTGAGCCTATAAATAATGTTTTATCATTCCACACCCCAAGAGAAAAAACCGGCCCCCGATCTAAACCTGCATGAAATTTCACTGTATTATTATCCGGATTAAACCTGTAGACGCCTTTAGATGCAGTGCCGACCCATATGTTATGCTGCCTGTCTTCATAAACACACAGGGCATTGTTCCCATCAAAACCTACAGGATTGTAAGGATCCTTTTCAAAAGTTACTATTCTATTTTCCCGGGGAAGATATTCTGCAAGGCGAAAATAATTTGAAGCCATCCAAATACGGCCACGGCTGTCTTTCAGGATATCATACACCGTATTATACCGTATGCTGTCACTCTCACCCAAAACCCCGAGCCCTGCACTGAATGTGCGGGTAGCCACATTAATCCTCAGAAACCCCTTAGATAATAAACCGCCGACCATTTCTGTATCATTTATTTTTTCCAGGCCATACATATTGGGCGGGAGCGGATCAAGGCGTGAGATCAGGCTGTCAACCTTATTGTTTTTTATATTTATCTCATAAATTGGCTGGTTTCCGGAAGTGGCACAATAAAGCAGCTCATCAGAAAAGAACTTCAACCTCCGCACCCTGCGCAGCATTGCCTTCGGAGAAAAAATACTGTTCAGGTTCAGCCATTTTTTATCTTTTTGCATGTACCGATAAACACCCTTATCTGTAGCCGCATATATGTTACCCGTCTTATCTTCTGCAAAATCATTTATTGCAATTTTATTAATTTCTGCTCCTTCTTTATAGAGCGTATCAAAGGGACGAAAGGTTTCTTTTGCAAAATCGTAAATAACCGGACCTGTGCCTGTTCCTATCCACAACTCCCCATTACGGGCAGAGAAAATGCTGATAATATTATTGGATGGCAAACCATTTTTCTGCTTGCCCGAATGGAATGTCCTCATAGAATATCCATCATATCGGTTCAGGCCATTGGCAGTGGCAAACCACATAAAGCCATATTTATCCTGTACAATATCTATAACACGGGCATCGGATAAGCCATCTTCCAGAAATAAATGATAAAAATTATAAGGCGCCTGCGCTTTGCAATAATTACCGGCAATTATTATAAGAATGGTAAACAAAAATTTCATCACGGCAATTTACATTAATGCCCCCAAAGGCCTCATTTTCACCGTTAAGTCAAAGGCTATATTCGTTAAGTCAAATGCCTGTTCTGTGCTTCTTTCTGCATCGGGACCAAAATCCTATGCATTTTTGTATATTAATTCATGTCTTTTTGGCCAAGAGAGCAATACATAAATACACTATTTTTTTCCTGACAATTTTTATCAGTGTACATACTCATGCTCAGTTCAGCCCTCCTCCAACTGACTCATGGAAAACGGTATCAGAAAAGAAAACAGGCAGCATATCTGTGCTATGGTATGATATAGAACCTTTTATTTACTTAAATGATAAAGGTGGACTCACCGGTGTGGAATATGATCTGATGGAAGGCTTTAAAGGGTTTCTTCGCCAGAAATATGATGTTGACCTTCGCATTAACTGGACGGATGCAAAATCATTCGAAAGCATTTTCCCATTTATAGAAAACTCAAAAGAACCGGGTTTGTTCGGTATGTCTTTTTATTCAATTACAGCTGAGCGAAAGAAGAAGGTAAAATTCTCACCACCTTATATGCCCGATCTTAATGTAATCGTAACCGGAAACAATCTTCCTGTATACAAAGACGATAAAGCATTAATCGCGGATCTGCCAAAACTGAAAGGTTATACCATGAAGCATACAACCATGGAAGAAGACCTTGAAAAACTCAGAGCTGAATATCACCCGGAGTTAACTGTATCAAATGATCATGGCGATTATGAAGTAATAAGTCAAATCTCTGCCCACGCCAATTCATTCGGCTACGTACCCGTGAGCATATATGTAATGGCGCTGCAGCGTGGCGTAAAAGTAAAAAGGCAGCGTGTCCTCGCAAAAAGAAGAGAAGGTTTTGCTGCAATATTTACGAAAAACAGTGACTGGGATGAACCGATCAATGAATACTTCAACAGTGCAGAATGTAAGGTTCTCGTTGGAGGCCTTATTCGAAGGTACTTAGGCCCGGAAGTGGCAGATATCATTTTAAATGTATCAGCATCAGATACGATACGCGGTACACTCACAGATATAGAACTTCTTACAAAGGAAAGAGAGATTGTAACACGGCGGCTAATAGACACTGCACTGGATGCTGAAAAATCAAAAACACAACGCAATATCTTTTTACTCATCGGCGGGGCTGTACTCATTATCGCCGGCATTTCATACTCGCGGTTTCGTACCAAAAATAAGCTGAGCAAATTGCTTACGGTCCGTAATAATATTATTGCAAATCAGAAAGAAAAACTGGATCAATTGAACAAACAGTTGAACATAAAAATTTTACAATCCAAACTAAATCCTCATTTTCTTTTTAATTCCCTGAATGCGGTACAGTATCACGTAGGGGCTGATGATAAAAAAGGAGCATTGCAGTATATAACAAGGTTCTCGGGATTTTTACGGAAAGTACTTCAGAGCGGTGAAGAATTGCTGATTCCTGTAAAAGAGGAAGCC
>JBGTJG010000223.1:0-12092 GCA_041745235.1 Ferruginibacter sp.
TAGCTGTTGCACCGCCACCGGTAACAGGAATATTCCCGTTATAGGTTTGTACCAGAGTAGGAGTAAACTGCACAAAAATTTGTTGTGAATATATTCCGCCCGGTTGAGTCAGACTAAGGGAAGATGTGTACGTGCCACCGATAGTTGTTGAGAAAGTAAAGCCTGAAAGAGGCCCAATTGTAATATTCGTAGCATCTAAATTAGAACCGTTTATTGTAAATGAATTAGATGCAGTTGTGGTATTGATACACACATTACCAAAACCTGCTAATGGTGTAGCCGATAAAGTTGGTGTAGCCGGCACAGAGGTAGTAAATGATAACTCGGTTCCGTAAACAGTACCGCCCCCATTGGTGGCATAAGCATGATAATAATAAGTAGTACCCGCAGCTAAACCGGTTAATGCAGAAGAAAAATTACCCCCGCTTAAATTCGAAGATGCTACCGGTGTACCTGTACCGTTTGCGAAGCCGCTTGTGGTGCTGTATTCAATACCATAAGACGTTACGGCTGAGCAACCTGCAGATGGTATGCTGCCCGCCACCGTAGCAGACGACGTCGTAATTGCACTTGCTGCCCCTGACGTGACCGTAGGTAAAGTATTTACACCCGAACCTGATGCAGCGACATTAAACGATGAAACACCACCACCGGCTACGGGTATATCACCTGCATAAGATTGTACCGCGGTTGGGGTGAATTGTACATATATGGTTTGAGAATATGCACCGCCGGGTTGAGTTAAATTTAAGGAAGAAGTATATGTGCCGCCGGCAGTGGTGGAATAGGTGTACCCTGCTAATGCACCAACAGTGATGTTTGCTGTGCTTAAGTCGGTACCTGTAAGTGTAAATGAATTGGGCCCTGCCGTAGTATTGATACATACACTACCGAAAGCAGTTAGTGCAGAAGCTGAGAGCGCAGGAGGAGGTACGGCGCCGGAAGGTGTTACAGATGCCCAAGTTGTACCTACCCTCAATTCATCAAATTCTATAAAAGGAGTATTACCTGTATTTTCCTGACGCAGGAAATACCTTGCAACAGATGTAAGATCTGCAGTAGCCGGTACGGAAGTAGCAGTTGCAGCAGGTTCCGCGGCACCCGGTACAGGATTTATCCAGATCCTGCTTACATCGTTTGCCGTGCCTGTATTTATGTCATAAGCTGTTACTATAAAAACCGTTGTGCCCGGGCTAAAATCTGCCGCAATCCATGTAACAGGGATAGTATTACTGCGGGTAGAAATACCGATATTGTATTTACCGGTAGTAGTACTTAGCCTGATCCACACCGCAGAACCGAAAGAGGATGTAGATCCTCCCTGTAACACCCCGGTAAAATAACCGCCGGCTGTACCGGTCAATGTTGCTATGGATGAAACATTAAGGAGAAATGAAGCATACACAGAACCGGTCGTTTGAGATGCAAAATTTGTATAATAATCGGTACCCGTACCGTCAAATTTTACTTTATTCCCCGTAGATGCAGCCAGGCCGGTATACGTCAGGCTTCCTGCGTCTACCAAAATGGAATCACCGGTATTAATGATAGCCCATGCACTTCCACTCTGTACAGCCAGCCCTAAAGTAGGGCTTGGGGTATAATTAAACGGTTCAGTAAGCAATTGGCTTTTAGAGGAGAATGAAAAAGCGAAAAGTAGAAAAAGTGTAAATATTTTTTTCATAATTGTACTGATTAAAAGAAAAATTACAGAGCCATCTTATACGATGGCTCTGCAGAATTATTTAGTTTGCGGTTACAGAAACATCATCGACTTCCCATGTACTGGTTTTGTCACTTGTCGTTCCGGTAGGATCTGCGCCTTCATAACGGAAAGCAATATATATAGTGCCGGAATATGCATCCAAACTGATGGGGCCGGATGCTGTAAATGTTGCCGGAAAACCGGTAGCTGAACCTGGTGATAAATTAACAGATGAAGTGATATCGGTCCATGTAGCGGTCCATGGCGTTGCGCCTCCGGTGTAGTTTGTTGAGATAAGAACTTTCAGTAATGCAGCGGTAGAATTAGCAGCACCGGTAAAGCCTTGGATTGTATTAAATCGCAATGTTTTATTGGTGAATGTTCCAAGGTTTATAGCCTTTGTAACAAGCCAGGTTCTGATCACATTCTGATTAGAGCCAAAAGCGCTCAGATTAGCAAACTTATTTGAGCTGAATATACGGGCTTCCCAAAGTCTGTTGCCCATTTCTGAAACATTAGTCCACCCGGCAATAGTTATAGGATTGAAAGGAGAACTGCCCGGAACAACCTGACTCTCAAAATTTTCATTAAGCAGGATATTACCCGTGAGAGCGCCGCACCGCGGGTTATAGAACTTTACGTCATTTGTATCTCTTATGATAAGTTGCTTTGTGCTGCCGAAAGTGGTATATACTGCAACAATACTTCCGTTTCCTTTAGGAACTTTTTGAGCAGCAAAATTTGCATACGCACTCGTGCGCACTACCACTGACGGCCCGCTGCAACCTTTTATATTGAGGTTTACTGTACTCTTATAAACTGAAGTATCTGAATAAGTTTTGCTGGTATCTGCATTTACAAATTCCATACTGTCTAATTGAATGAGAGACCCTAGATAAGCATCATTCATATTTGTTCCCAATTGACTGAGTTTTACAACTCTTGGCACTACAGGATTGTTTAAAGATCCGCCTACCACATATTTACTGATCAGGCTACCGGGAATTCCTTCGAGTGATGGAAGGCCGGCAACTGTTGCTTTAACGCCAAGTTGCATCGTACCGTTATAATCACTGATTGTAAGGCCATTTGCTTTTATAAAGATCCTACGGCCCACAGGATACGATCCGAAAAGACTGGTTGCATCCAGGTTTATCTGAAGACCACCGGTAGAATCCTGAATAAACAATTGCTTATAAAAATTACCGCTTTTATCATCTGCTACAACAACTCCGGAAATGATGATATCGGTAGAGATAAGATCATACACACCGGGGGAAGTATGTCTGGCTTTCAGATCCTTAATAGTAGTATTAGCTACGAGATTAGGATCAGTTTGTGCAGGTGGTTCATCAAAGTTCTTTTTACAAGCCGAGAATAATATTGCCGTTGCAAAAAGCATTGCAATAAATGCGGATGTAAACTTTTTGATTTTGTTCATGATTGTATATTTAAAAAATTTGGAATTAATTAATTTTAGAACCTCACTGAAAAATTAGCTGAGAAATTGAAACCAAAAGCATAGAACAGCCTTGGTGAAAATTTTTCTTCGTTTTTATTTGCGCTGTCAAAACGAAGTTGTTCAAATCCCCCTGATACAATATTCCTGTTATTAAGGACATTATTGGCATTAAAGCTTAAAGCCATGATCGTCCTTTTCTTCAGAGATTTATATTTGTTATTCATCAGCCACGAAAATCCCGCCGATGCATCCATAGAAAATTGAGATTTTAATTGAGTCTGATCTATGATCTGATGCCACAATGGAGTCTTGGGATCCACACCTTCAAGTGCTGCATAAGTACGGCGCAGCGGATCAAATCCAAGCCATATCTGATCAAAATAATTTACACTTGCGCTTACGAACCAATACTTAGGTGAGCGGTAATTAAACCCTGCAGAATAAGCTCCCTGGGGTGTAGCTACACGGAAATCTTTTACATAAACCAAGTCGTCTGCAGGAGCAGTAATAGGAGAATTATTATCCGCTGTAATGGAAAGATTCTGACGGGTATCATAAAGGAATTCTCCCACGGAAGCTGCAGCATTAAGTGTAAGGCCTTTATAAACCCTTACTTCGGTTCCCATTTCTATGCCCTTATGGGTTTTACCGATATTGCTCAAAGCATAATTTACAAACGTCCTGTAGATGTCAGAATAGGCAGAGAGTACATCTGTACCATTTCTGAACTGAGTATAATAACCGGTTGCCCTAAAACGAACATTCGGTGAATTGTAAACATAACCGGCTTCTGCTGATGCTATCTGCTGAGACTCCAGATTATTCTGGACAAAATCTCTTGTACGTGCTGAGATAAAGGCATTTTCAAAGAAAGGCGCTTTGGTTTGGTAAGAACCATTTACAAAAAAGTAATTGCCGGATAAAAGCTTGTAAGAGGCTCCCGCCTTTGCTTCATAATTATAAAAATTATGCTTTTTAGATTCACCGAATGAATTATTGGGATAAAGTCCGTTCCTGTTATATCCCTTACGGAAAAATTGCGTGAAGGAATGTTCACCGCTCACAAAGAAATTTAATTTGTTAAACTTCACCATCGCCTGCACCCAGCCTGCAGCCTTTTGTATGTTGATGTTATAATTGTAACCGAGTTTGTCGCCTTCGGTTACGATCCTGTTTGGGTTATTCAGGTCATTTTGACCAACGTTTGGATTATTAGGGAAATCACGTTCTGCAAACTGGTTGGCATCTACATAAAAATCACCGCCTAACAAGTCATCTACGACTTTATAATAGTTATTCTTTTCTTTCTGATAGCTAAGGCCGGCCGTGAGGTCTATATGAGAATTTACAACTGTATTTAAAGTAGTATTCAAATTTACCCGCCTCGTATCTGTAATTCTTTCTTCAAGTATGTAACTGGATCTTCTGCCGGAAACAGTATTTCCTGTAATGCCGTTAGCATTAGCTACAGAACCATAGCTGCTATAATTAGTTTGATATAATTTGTCCCAGTTTATCTGCCGGAGGTTTACATTATTCTGCATCGCAGTGCGCACCTGTCCTGCAAGAACCGGATCAAGCTGATAGCTCGGCAAATAACGATAATAATCCGGGCGCGGATCAGCTGCATTATACCAGTCAAGGCCCGTAAGGCTGCGTTTACCTATAGTGTAAGATGCAGCTGTGATAAGGGAAGTTTTAGTATCTACTTTCCAATCGTGGGTAAGAATACCAAATGGCTGAAAGGTTTTTGCAATGCTTGCATTTCTTTTTTTACCGTTTTGGTAACCCCAATACGGGTTGTAAAAATTTGTACCTGCAATTTGAGTCATCTCTCTTACAGTCGCACCCTGCCTGCCGTTTTCTGTTGGGGTAGCAAATCCTACAAAAGATAAAATATGTTTACTGTTTAATTTTTTATCTACGCCTGCGTAAAAGGAAGCACCGTCATAATAAGTACCGTCTGCAAACCCCTGATCTGCCCAGCGTCTGCTTGCAGATCCGGAAAAAGCCCAGCCGCTTTTAGTCCAGCCGCTAGATTTTGTAAACATGATCCGATGAGCAAAAGTGCGGTTTGATAATGCGTAGCTGACCTTTGTTTGCTTCCATTGTTTAAATGCTCGCGTATCCATATTGATAGAGCCGCCTATGCCGCCCATGCCGTATTTTATTGGTTGCATTCCTACGCTGTTCTCCCTGCTCCGCAGGATATCATTCAAACCGCCCCATAGACCGAAAGGAGTAAACCCATTGTCGAGGTTTTCCATGGGAACGCCGTTCATATATGTACCGGAGAGATCAGAATCATAACCTCGCTGCCGAAAACGTACTGCGCTGAAATGATAAAACACCGCATCCAGAAATGGATTACGCCCTGCGGAGAGCTGGCCGGTGATGTTTTGTGCACTGCCGTCTTGCCCGTCGTTATCATCAAGAGAAACAATTGGAATATTTTCTACATCTGCCTCTTTTATTTCCATAGTGTCCAATACAGGAGGTACCGGCACTTGAGAAAATGCAAAACTTGTAAGGGAAATTGCAAATCCTGTAAGAATTAGTTTTAGTCGATTTCTGAGCATAAGCAGGGTATTTATTTTAGCAGGCGCAAATGTACTTTATTTCGGCCGAAAGTAGTATCTATACATATTAACATAGTATGAACCTTAATTCCTTATTCCGGGGCATTTAAGGAACATAATTAAAGTACATTTGCATCGCCAATATTGTTGTCTATGAAAATGTTTTTACTCTCCTCCCTGTTTTTATCATTAGTATGTACCATTCCGGTAAAAGCCCATGCCTGGGGCGCAAAAGGCCATGCAATTGTTGCCGAAATAGCGTGGAGGTTCCTCGATGATTCAACCAAACAAAAAATACAGGGTTACCTCGGAAATCTTACCATTCAGGAAGCCGCAAACTGGATGGATGACAGTAAATCAAACAGTTACTTCGACTACATGCGTACCTGGCATTACGTAAATATCGATAAAGGGCAAGCCTATAAACCATCCGGGGAAAGGAACAGCGTAACGATCATTTACTCAGCGCTTACTGAGTTGAAAGGGATGGATAAAATGAAAAAGAAAGACATTCGCAGAGACCTTCTTTTATTGTTCCATCTTGTCGGAGATATGCACCAGCCTTTGCATAACGGATATGCTGATGACAGGGGCGGAAATTCGATCAGTGTGAGCTCTCAGAATTTTTCTGCGAATTTGCACAGTGCATGGGATACGCAGATTCTTGAAACGGAAGGCGTAACTACTGCAAGATGTTTAAAACTCTTTGAAGGGTGGAATAAAGAAAAAATAAGCTTGGCAAGCCGGATCAATGTTATGGGCTGGATGACACAATCCCGTGCCCATCTGGATTTTGCTTATAATTTTAAAAATGGGGTTTTAGACAGGCCCTATATTGACAGCAGTGTATCGATCATAGAAAACCAGCTTCTCTTAGGCGGTATTCGACTCGCAGCAATTCTTCGTGAAGTTTTCAATCCCGCAAAACAGATTGTCTCTTTAGAATTGAACGATGAGGCAAGAAGAGGAAATTAATTTGGTTGAAGTTCAGAGATAATATTATGGATATCGTACGATAGATTTACTGATTCTTTACGCATTCGGGACTAGACCGTAACCACTTCCACATCATCATCATGCAGGGGCGTTATATTCTTAAAACGCAAAATCACGTTTGCAGTTGTAACTACATCCTTTTGACAGTAAGCAGCAATTCGCTTCATATTTTGGCTTCTTTCGTCAGTGGAACCGTTATGATACAGATCTCCGACCATGCTGCCATCGATATCATCTTTAGGAGAAGGCAACCCCATGGCTGCTGCCAGTAATTTTAAGGAAGTATAATTTTTATAATCGCCGAAACGCCAATATTGAAAAGTATCTACAATATTCGTTTCCCAAGGTTTCATATTTTGAAAATCCAGATAACCCGGCACCGGGATGCCGTTAATAAGCAAGCGCCTGCAGATAAAAGGTATATCAAATTCCTTTATGTTATGCCCGGCAAAACACCATTTACTATTGATGCTCTCAATTTTAGTTACAGTTTGCAGAAAATCTGTAAGAATCTTTTTTTCATCGTCGCCGTAAAAAGATTTTACCCTCATTTTAAGGTTATGCTCTTTCATAAAATAACCAATGCTGATGCAGATGATCTTAGAAAATTCAGCCATTACACCCGCACGCATCGGATAGAAATCTGCGGGTGTTAAACCTTCAGGAACAATTCTCATTGTTTTTTCCTGCCACAAATCCTGCCACCTGTCATCCAGATCATTGAAAGATGGAGAAACGGATGCAGTTTCTATGTCAATGACGATAAGGTCTTCAGTACGGATGTGTTGCATAAAGGGATTTATTGGTGAAATTATAGAAAAATTCTGTTCTGTCTTTACCGTGCATTGGATTGTTTGAGGAGGCGGGATAAAACAAAACCCGTTCTTTTCAGAACGGGTTTCTATCTTCATAAAAAGTACTCAGTATACTATTCTTCGATCTTCATTTTTCCTTTCGCTTTTGCCATTACTTCTTCTGCCACACCGTTTGGTGCAGGGGCGTAGTGGCTAAACTCCATCGTAGAAGTTGCACGGCCGGAAGACAATGAGCGCAATTGCGTAACATAACCGAACATTTCGCTCAGCGGCACTTTAGCTTTAATTACCTGCACACCATGCTTGCTGTCCATACCTTCCAGCATGCCGCGGCGGCGGTTAAGATCACCTGTTACATCACCCATGTACTGATCCGGTGTAAGTACTTCCACTTTCATGATCGGCTCAAGTAATGTCGGCTTTGCTTTACGTCCTGCTTCACGATAACCCTGCTTTGCACAAAGCTCAAAAGACATTGCATCACTATCCACTTGGTGGAACGATCCGTCCTTTACTTTTACTTTCATGCTCACCATCGGATAACCTGCAAGTACACCTGTTGTCATCGCGGTTTCAAAACCTTTCTGAATAGCCGGTACAAATTCCTTAGGAATAGAACCTCCGAACAAAGCGTTTACAAACTGGAAGTTTGTTTTACCATCCTGTTCTTTCAAAAATTCTTCCTCAGCAGGCCCGATCTCAAAAATGATATCCGCAAACTTACCGCGACCACCAGTTTGTTTTTTTAATGTTTCTCTGTGTTCAATTGTATTGTGGAAAGCCTCTTTGTAAGCCACCTGCGGCGCACCCTGGTTCACTTCTACTTTAAATTCCCTGCGCATACGATCAATGATGATCTCCAGGTGAAGCTCGCCCATTCCACGAAGAATTGTTTGACCCGTTTCTTCATCCGTATTAACTTTCAAGGTAGGATCTTCTTCTACAAGTTTAGCTATCGCCATACCCATCTTATCCACGTCAGCCTGAGTTTTAGGCTCTATTGCAATTGCAATTACCGGCTCCGGGAAGGTCATTAGTTCCAGCACTATCGGATGACTTTCATGGCATAGTGTATCTCCTGTTTTGATATCTTTAAATCCTACTGCTGCGCCAATATCTCCTGCTTCAATAAAATCTATCGGGTTCTGCTTATTTGCATGCATCTGCATAATACGGCTTATACGCTCGTTCTTACCGGTACGGGTATTCAATACATATGAACCCGCATCAAGTCTGCCGCTGTATGCCCGGAAGAATGCAAGTCGTCCAACAAAAGGATCTGTCATGATCTTAAATGCCAACGCACTGAATGGCTCTTTGGCATCTGCTTTTCTTGTAAGCTCTTCACCATTGTTTGGGTTAGTACCTTTTACTGCATCAATATCCAATGGTCCCGGTAAATACCTTACCACCGCATCCAAGGCAGTTTGAACACCTTTGTTTTTAAATGAAGACCCGCACATCATCGGGATGATAGAAATATCAATGGTTGCTTTACGGATCGCTTCATGCATTTCATCTTCGGTGATCGTAGTAGGATCATCAAAAAATTTCTCCAATAATTTTTCATCGTAATCTGCAACTGCTTCTATCAGTTCTTGGCGGTATTGATCTACCTCTTCCTTCATTTCTTCAGGGATCGGCACTTCCTGGAAAGTCATGCCTTTATCATGTTCGTTCCAAACAATTCCTTTCATGGTGATAAGATCCACTACGCCTTTGAAACCGTCTTCAGCACCTATCGGCAACTGAAGCGGTACTGCCTTAGCGCCAAGCATTTCACGAACTTGCTTTACCACATTCAAAAAATCTGCACCGCTGCGATCCATTTTATTCACAAATCCGATACGCGGTACTTTATAACGATTAGCCTGGCGCCAAACTGTTTCGGACTGTGGCTCTACACCGGAAACTGCACAAAACAATGCCAGCAAACCATCGAGTACACGCAGTGAACGCTCTACCTCCACGGTAAAATCCACGTGGCCGGGAGTATCAATGATGTTGAATTTATATTGATGCGTATCCGGTGTTTTTTCACCCTGTACCATAGGAAAGTTCCAAAAACAAGTGGTGGCCGCACTGGTAATAGTGATACCACGCTCCTGCTCCTGTGCCATCCAGTCCATTGTCGCGCCACCGTCATGTACTTCACCTATTTTGTGGTTCACACCGGTGTAGTAAAGGATACGCTCTGTAGTAGTGGTCTTGCCTGCATCAATGTGAGCTGCAATACCAAAGTTTCTTTGATAACGTAAATCTGCCATTGTTCTTTATTTAAAATTAAAATTTAATTAAAAGGCTCATGCCTTTTTGTAATAATGATTAGGAAAATGTGCCTGATTAAAATTCAGTACTTCTGTCTGAATGATCTCTTAATTAAAAAAGAGAAACAGGGATGATATGGTTATTAATCTCTCATAATAGGCTAAATCGGTCAGCGGAATTCAAATTTTGCCGAAGCATTTAGCGGCGCAAAGGTAAGGTTAAGTAATAATATGGCAAGGCCAATATGAAAACTTTAACGCGTAGCCAGATTAATAAATATTCAATTAAAAAATCAGAACTTTCAAATTCTGATTTTTTATGATCCAAACGAGGTGCTTATTTCACTATTGTTACATAACCTGTCCGGGCTTTAACTCCATTCCCTGCTTCTACTATATAATAATAGGTATCAAAAGGCAAGGAATTTCCTTTGAACTTTCCATCCCATGGCTTATAATACCCTCTGTGTTCGAATACTTTTTGCCCGGTTCGGGTAAATACCTGCACAAGCGCATTTGGGTATCCTTCCAGAAAAGGAATAACCCAAAAATCATGTATACCATCATTATTCGGTGTAAAAGTATTCGGGATCAGGAACGGTCTGAGAACTTTTAAATATAAACTGTCTGCCTTTTTGCAACCGAATGAACTTGTCACCGTCAACTTATACATTATATCAGTTACTCCGGTTGCAATGGGATTTTTTACCGTACTGCTGCTAAGATAAAGATTTGGTGTCCAGAGATATTGCAGATTAGTTCCTGTTATTATCGGATTGAGTGTTATAGATTCATTGAGAAAAATTAACCTGTCCGGTCCTGCATCTACAATCGGGGTGGGATTTACAGAAACAGAAATTCCGGATGCGGTATTTGTACACCCTTGGAGCGTAGCGGTAACACTATAAGCTCCGGTAGCTGCAATTGTGGCATTCGGTATTATGGGATTTTGAAGTGCAGAAGTAAAACCATTAGGCCCTGTCCAATTGTAAGTTGCTCCTGCAACCAATGATGAAGTAAGTTTCAAAGTGTCCCCACTGCATATCGGGGTATTACTACCTACGGGGAGAATGGCAGGTGTTGATTTTATTATAACATTTAATGTGTCAGGAATTGCACTCGTACACCCCATTAATGTGGCTGTTACGTAATATTGTCCTGATGCAGCGAGCGTTACATTGGGAATTACCGGATTTTGTAAGGTAGAAGTAAAGCCATTAGGTCCTGTCCAGTTGTATGTTGCCTGTGAGTTTGCGATGGCCATCAGATTTAAATTATTGCCGCTGCAAACAGGTGAGTTGCTGCTGGATATAGGTTTAATTGAAATCGGGCTTACTACAAATGCTACAGTAGATGTAGCTGCACTTTGACAACCCAGAACAGTTACTATTGCAGTATATATCCCCGATGCAGCTGTCGTGGCGTTCGGAATGGTAGGGTTTTGAAGATTAGATGAAAAACCGTTAGGCCCTGTCCAGCTATATGACGCCCCCGGAATAGAAGCCGCAAAAAGCATCACTGTTCCGGTCGGGCAAATAGGACTGTTGCTCGAAACTACCGGACCCGCCGGTATTGCATTTACTACTACATTGGTTATTCTCGGAGCACTGGGGCATCCGTTTACGGTTGCAGTCACACTATATGTTCCTGTTGCGTTCACCGTTGCATTGGGTATGGTAGGGTTTTGGACGGAAGAGCTGAATCCACTCGGTCCTATCCAACTATATGTAGCTCCGCCGGGAATCGTGCTGGCAGTTAAAGTTACTGTACTGCCGTTACAAACAGGTGTATTGTTTCCCGCAAGTGGCGCTGTCGGGGTCGGGTTTACTGTAACAGTAGTTGGTGCCGGTAAACTCGGACAACCTAATACTGAGGTTATAACATTATATGTTCCCGATTCAGGAACTGTGGCGTTAGTAATCGTCGGGTTCTGAACATTGGATGTATAGCCGCCCGGTCCCGTCCATGCATACGTGCCGCCCGTTACCGTTGAAGCAAAAAGACTGATCGTATTGCCCGTACATACCGGGCTGTTGCTCGTGGCTGTCGGCGCATTCGGTGTCTGGTTAACTGTTACTGTAGTTGTGCCCGCCGTTACACTCGGGCAGCCCGCTACCGTTACTATTACATTATATGCACCCGCCATCGCTAAGGTCGCACCCGTTATCGTCGGGTTCTGAACATTGGAGGTATAGCCGCCCGGTCCCGTCCACGCATATGTGCCGCCAGTTACGTTCGAAGCAAAAAGACTGATCGTGTTGCCCGTAC
>JBGTJG010000224.1:0-7233 GCA_041745235.1 Ferruginibacter sp.
CAGATCTTACTGAAAAAGGAAGAGAATATCTTGCACCCACTACAGTTGAAAAAGATTTTTTTAATACTAACATTTGTTATTGGAATAAATTTTACATCTTTCGCACAACACAGGACAACAACCGACAACGGTAGCGTTCAATCGAAATTTATAAAATCTTATCCAAATCCTGCCAGCTCGGTGGTCAATTTTGAATTTCAACGAGGCTACAGCAGGAGTTATTCTATTCAGGTACTTAATTCCATCGGCAAAAAAGTATACCAGGCTAACAACATTCCTTCTAAACTTACAGTAGATATTAAAGCTGAAAAGTTTTACCGCGGCATTTATATTGCACAGTTAATAGACCGCAATGGTGTTGTTATTGAGTCTTGGAAGATTCTGGTTGTAAATTAATTTCTCCCTCCCATTTAATTTTTTCTTCTGTCAGGGTGAGCTTGTCGAACCCGCATTTATTATATTGATACCCGGTTCGACAAGCTCACCCTGAAATTTCATTCAGAATTGACATATTGACCGCTTTCCTCCATTGGCAGAATGTTTGACTGTTGTACCTTTGCAAACATTTTAAAAGTACAATTATGCAGGAAAGAAACATACCTATCGATGATGATCTTATTGATATTAATTCGGATGCGGATATTCCCGGAAACACACATTTAAGCAATCCGGATTCTGATACTGAAACCGGTACAGATAAACTGGAAACCGAAATTCAGGAGCAGAAAGATAAATACCTCCGTCTCTTCGCTGAATTTGATAATTACAAACGCCGCACTTCCCGCGAAAGGATAGAACTGCTGCAAACTGCCGGCAAGGACATGGCGATTTCTTTATTGGAGGTAGCGGATGATATGGACCGTGCAGAAAAGCAAATCTCATCAAGTGAAGATATCACGCAGGTGAAAGAAGGCGTGCAGCTGGTTTTTAATAAACTCCGCACAGTTTTGCAGCAAAAAGGAATAGTCGCTATGAATAATATTGACGCGGACTTTGATGTAGAAAAACATGAAGCTGTCACAGAGATAGAAGCAGGAAAAGACAAGTCCGGAAAAGTGGTAGATGAAGTGCAGAAAGGATATTATATGAATGATAAGCTTATCCGCTTCGCTAAAGTAGTGGTGGGAAAATAAACCGTGAGGTTGAATATATTTTTATGAAGAGAGATTATTACGAGATTTTAGGCGTGCAGAAAGGGGCATCGCAGGAAGAAATTAAAAAAGCTTACCGCAAAGTTGCCATGCAGCATCACCCGGATCGTAACCCCGGCGATAAATCTTCTGAAGATAAATTCAAGGAAGCTGCTGAGGCGTATGAAATATTGAATGATGCTGATAAAAAATCTCAGTACGATCGCTTTGGCCACAATGCATTTGCAAATGGCAGAGGCGGTGGCGGCGGCTTTGGCGGGATGAACATGGATGATATTTTCAGCCAGTTCGGTGATATATTCGGCGGTGGTGGCGGAAATGAAGATGCATTCGGCAGTTTCTTTGGCGGCGGCAGAGGTGGTGGCCGTAACAGTCGCGGTACAAGAGGCAGCAATCTTCGGGTGAAAATGAAATTGAATTTTGAGGAGATCGCAAAAGGCACAACGAAGACCATAAAAGTAAAAAAGCATGTAAAATGCACTACATGCACGGGCAGCGGTGCAAAAGATAAAAGCAGCATGCAGACTTGCAGCGGTTGCGGTGGCAGCGGCCAGGTACGAAGGGTTCAGAATACTTTCCTCGGGCAGATGCAAACCGTAACTACTTGCCCCACATGTTCCGGCGAGGGAACAACCATTACAGCAAAATGTACAGCCTGCAAAGGCGAAGGCAGAATATACGGCGAAGAAACAGTGACAGTTGATATACCCGCGGGTGTGCAGGAAGGAATGCAGCTCAGTGTAGCAGGTAAGGGTAATGCAGGAGAACGCGGGGGTAGCGCCGGTGACCTGATCGTATTAATAGAGGAGGAATCGCACCCAGAACTTACCCGCGATGGACTCAATGTGGGCTTTGACCTGCATATCTCCTTTCCGGATGCTGTCTTTGGAACCCAAATAGAAGTCCCTACAATTGATGGCCGTGCAAAAATAAAAGTGCCGCCGGGCACGCAAAGCGGAAAGATATTCCGCTTAAAAGGCAAAGGTTTTCCGCATGTGAACAGCTATGAAAAAGGCGACCAGCTTATACAGGTAAATATCTGGACGCCGCAAAATTTGAGTGCTGAAGAAAGATCGATGCTGGAGAAAATGAACGATTCCAAGAACTTCATTCCCGATCCGGAAAAAAATGAAAAATCATTCTTTGATAAGGTAAGAGAGATGTTTTCTTAATGGATAATTTAATATTTGATAATGCCTGCAAAATATGCGGGCATTTTTAATTTGTGGCTGTATCATGCATTTGATCGTATCTTATTGATCTGATCAAAGATTAACTGCAAAATTTCTGCTTTTCTTTCTCTAATTTGCTTCTTTATTATGTTGCAAAAACTTCGCATACAGAACTACGCCATTATTGATGAATTGTCAGTGGATTTTTCTTCAAAGCTGAACATCATAACCGGTGAAACAGGTGCGGGCAAGAGCATATTAATGGGCGCCCTTGATCTGGTACTGGGAAAGCGTGCAGATGTAGCAGTGCTCAAAGACAAGCAGAAAAAATGTATCGTAGAAGCTTTCTTTTCGTTGAAAAATAATGAAGGAATAAACAATTTCTTTTCGGATAACGATATCGACAGCGATGATGAAATACTGGTAAGAAGAGAAATATCTGCCAATGGCAAAAGCAGGAGTTTTGTAAATGATACTCCTGTAAATCTTACGCAGCTTAAAGAACTTTCCGGACAATTGATTGACCTCCACAGGCAATTTGATACCCAGGAACTCAGCACAGAAAACTTTCAGCGGGAAGTAATAGATGCCCTTGCAGATAATAATGATCTGCGTGGCGAACTTAAAAAAACTTTTTCTGACTACACCCGTGTAAAAAATGAACTGGCGGCTTTGCGCCTGCAGCAGGAAAATGCTAACAAAGAGGCAGACTACAATAAATTTTTATCGGATGAACTGAGGGACCTCAGCCTGAAAGAAAATGAACTGGAGGATCTTGATGCTGAACTGAAATTACTGAGCAACGCTGAAGAGGTTAAGGTACAGCTCGGTAATATTTATGCTCCGCTTAAAGAAGGCGAGCAACCAATAGCTCAAACGCTGAAATCGCTTTCACAAAAGTTATCGGCTCTGCAGGAATATCATCCGGGTATTGAAGATCTGCAAAAAAGATTACTGAGTGCACAACTGGAGATAAGCGATGTCGCTGACGAATTAGAGAGTATAGACATGGCCATTTCCTATGATGCAGAGCGTATAAATACAGTCAATGATCGCATTTCTGCAGGATATAAATTATTAAAGAAGCATGGTGTAACTGCCACGCAGCAATTGCTTGCAATTCAGGAAAATATACAGGTGAAGGTGGATGCCATTTTTAATATGTCTCATGATATAGAAAAAGTGGAAAAGCAATACACAAAGCTTTTGAAGGAAGCTACTTTACTTGCCGAAAAAATAAGTGAGAACAGAAAAGCACAATTAAAACCCTTTGCCCAAAAAGTAAATACTTTGCTTGCGCAGATAGGCATGCCCAATGCTTCAATGAAAATAGATATCAAGGCAGCAACTCTTTCTGGCATGGGCAGCGATGAAATTGAATTTTTATTTGATGCCAATAAAGGCAATCGATTCGAACCTTTGCATAAAGTAGCAAGCGGCGGGGAATTGAGCAGGTTGATGCTATCCGTGAAATCGCTGGTTGCAAAAAAACTGGAACTTCCTGTTCTGATATTTGATGAAATAGATACAGGTATAAGCGGGGAGGCAGCTAAGCAGGTAGGAATAATTATGAAAAGCCTCTCAGCATCACATCAATTGATTGCGATAACACACCAGCCGCAGATCGCCGCTAAAGCTGATGCGCATTATTTTGTTTACAAACAAATTGTAAGCGATGCTATTCAGACTTCCGTAAAATTGCTCAATGATAATGAACGAATTGTAACGATTGCGCAAATGCTGAGTGGGGAAAAGCCTACGGCAGCTGCTTTAGAGAATGCAAAGGAGATGATGAATTAGCCTGTCAGGCTGAGCTTTTCGAAGCCTATTATGATTGTGAAAACTCCTTTGTTGAAATCATTTGAAAATTAATATTTACTTTCGGCTTCACTGCCCTTGGGCTTAACAACTAATCAATTAAAATGTATAATTTACTTAAAGGAAAAAAAGGCATCATATTCGGGGCACTTGATGAAAAATCAATAGCATGGATAACAGCGCTGCGCTGCCATGAAGAAGGTGCTGAAATTGTACTGAGCAATGCACCTGTTGCGATGCGCATGGGTGAGATCAATAAATTGGCCGAAAAGATAAATGCGCCGGTTATTGCCTGCGATGTAAGTAACGCAGATGATGTGGAAAATTTAATTACAAAAACCAAAGAGCATTTCGGCGGCGGCTTTGATTTTATACTGCACTCAATAGGCATGAGCCTGAATGTGCGGAAAGGAAAGCATTATACTGAAATAGATTATTCGCATAATTTAAAAACCTTTGAGATCTCGAGCATGAGTTTGCATCGAGTGCTGGCTGCATGTATGCGCCATGATGCACTCAACGAGTGGGCCAGTGTCGTTGCGCTCACTTACATTGCTGCACAAAGGGTTTTCCCGGATTATAATGAAATGGCCGATGCTAAATCTTTGTTGGAAAGTGTAGCAAGAAGCTTTGGGTACCATTACGGTGTAAAAAAGCACGTTCGCATAAATACGGTTTCCCAATCACCTACAAGAACAACGGCAGGCAGCGGTGTAAAGGGATTTGACGGCTTTATTTCCTACGCGGAAAAAATGAGCCCGCTGGGAAATGCAAGCGCAGAAGATTGCGGAAATTATTGTGTTTCACTTTTCAGTGACCTTACAAAGATGGTCACCATGCAGAATCTGTTTCATGATGGTGGCTTCTCTAATACCGGTGTTACAAGCGGGGTGATAGAGCAGATGGAGAAATAGGCAAAAGACATAAGCCCCAAGATTTAAGACACAAGACAAGAAACAATATGCCGGTAACAAAAAACCTTTCGAATTTCGAAAGGTTTTTAATTATAACTTATTCAATCTTATGTCTGCTTCTAATATTCATCTTCATTAAAAAAGAAGTCTTCCTGGCTTGGATAATCAGGCCAAATGTCCTCGAGACCTTCATAAAGATCACCCTCGTCTTCCAGTTCCTGCAGGTTCTCTATTACTTCAATGGGAGCACCGCTGCGTATGCTGTAATCGATCAATTCATCCTTAGTAGCCGGCCAAGGCGCATCTTCCAAATGTGAGGCTAGTTCCAGTGTCCAAAACATCGTCTGAGTCGTTTAATTTTGTGCAAATGTATAGGTTCGTACGAAATAACCAAAAGTGTTTTTTAGATCGTGGTTTTCAGTGGGTTACCTTACAAATGAATTGCCGGATATGCCCAATTTTCTGACATGTGGATATTAATCGAGAACAAAAAGATAACAGGCACATTAGTAGTTTAATATACTTTTCGGTTTGTTCATAACCGGTTATAATTAATTATTTTCGGCCTATGCTGGAAGCAACAGGAATAGAGAAATATTATGGTAAGCTGCATGTGTTAAAAGGTGTTGATCTTAAAATACATAAGGGTGAGATCGTTAGCATTGTCGGTTCCTCAGGTGCCGGTAAAAGTACCCTCCTTCACATTTTAGGCACATTAGATACGCCCGACAAAGGAGAAGTTTTTCTGCATGGCGAACGAAGCGATAAACTGCGCGGAAATAAACTTGCAAAATTTCGCAATAAAAATATCGGATTCGTCTTTCAGTTTCATCATTTGCTGCCGGAGTTTACAGCTTTAGAAAATGTATGTATTCCGGGGTGGATCGCCGGAAAAAAGAAAAAAGAAACAGAGCAGAAAGCAACTGTACTGTTACAAACATTAGGGCTAAACGAACGATTACATAACAAACCTCACCAGCTTTCCGGTGGCGAACAGCAAAGAGTGGCGGTAGCGAGAGCGTTGATCAACGATCCCGCTATCGTCCTTGCTGACGAGCCTACAGGAAACCTCGATTCTGCAAACGGCCGGGAACTCTATAGACTATTCTTAGACCTGAAGGATAAGTTTCAACAAACATTTCTGATAGTAACGCACAATGAAGAATTGGCAAAGATGGGGGATAGAGTAGTGGTGATGAAGGATGGGAGGATTGTCAGTTAGTTGATTGTTGATCGTTGATCGTTGATCGTTGATCGTTGATCGTTGATAACTATTTAACGGGTTCAAAATTATTATTTATTGATGTAATAGCTTTTCTAATCGTACCGCCACCTTCTCCGCATTCGGCAACATTTCTTTTTCCAAAATAACATTCATCGGTACAGCCGGCAAATCAAGGGCTCCCATAACTTCTACAGGTGCATCAAGGAATTGAAAACATGCTTTAGAAATCCTTCCTGCAAGCGCTTCTGCAAAAGAATTATTCTGCTGCTCCTCAGTAAGGATCAAACATTTCCCGTGTTTTTTTACTGTATTAAATATCAGTTCTTCATCTAACGGAAATAATGTTCGGAGATCAATGATCTCTGTTTGCCCGGGAAAGTTTTTTGCCGCAGCCTTTGCCCAATAAACACCCATGCCATAAGTAATGATGCAGCAACTTTCTCCTGATTCAATTTTATCCTCACTCGCTTCTAAAACAACATTCCCCTTGCCTAACGGTATGATGTAATCTCTCCCCGGTTCAGTCATCTTTGCTTCCTCCGTTCCGGGAACTTTGCTCCAATACAAACCTTTATGCTCCAGCATTACAACAGGGTTCGGATCAAGAAAGGCAGCCTTCATCAAACCTTTCATATCTGCAGTGTTGCTCGGGTAAACAATCTTGATTCCTTTAATAGTAAGTAATGTGCTTTCTATACTGCCGCTATGATAAGGCCCACCACCACCGTATGCGCCAATAGGTACACGGATCAGCGTTTGTATCGGGAATTTTCCGCAACTGAGGTAACAGCTTTTAGATATTTCTGTAACCAATTGGTTGAGCCCCGGATAAATATAATCTGCAAACTGTACTTCTACGATAGGCTTTACACCAACTGCACTCATACCCACTGCGTCCCGTTCGGCCGGGCGAGCGTATCGGTTCGCAACGGAGCGAGTTCATGGCCGCGAGA
>JBGTJG010000225.1:0-3679 GCA_041745235.1 Ferruginibacter sp.
GGCAAACGCATGCCATGCAATATCCTTTCATTGTGCTCGCTACACAAAACCCCATAGAGCAGGAAGGGACATATCGTTTACCGGAAGCGCAACTGGATCGGTTTTTATTTAAAATAGAGATCGGTTACCCCACATTGCAGGAAGAAATTATGATCCTCACACAGCAACAGGGTAAAACACAAAACCAATTGTTGCAGCATGCAAATAAAATTTTGAATGCTGCTGCCATAGCTAAATACCGGGAAGTTGTACAAAATATAAATATCGAATTAAAACTGGTCGAATACATTGCCGCTATAGTACATGAAACCCGCAGCAATTCTTCCCTTTACCTGGGTGCATCTACCAGGGCATCCCTTGCTTTATTAAAAGCTTCTAAAGCGTCAGCAGCACTGAAAGGTCGGGATTTTGTAATACCGGAAGACATTCAGGAAATGGCGCCGCATGTGCTGCGCCACCGCATCATGCTCACGCCTGAAAAAGAAATGGAAGGTATAAGGCCCGATGATCTTATTGACAGCATGATCAAATCAATAGAAATACCGAGATAGTGAGCGTGTATAAAAAATATATCGGGGATCTTTTTGTGACACTGCGGTTTTATATTGCCGGGTCGGCATGTATTTTCCTGTATGTTGTATCTTTTTTTTATGAACCGCTGTTTGAGTTTGTCAACATTCTTTTTGTCCTTTTATGCATGCTCATTTCTGCAGATTATTTTTTTCTGTTTATTTTTTCTAAGCCCCCCGGTGCTTCCCGAAGAGTGAGTGAGAAATTGAGCAACGGGGATGAGAATGAAGTGTTGATTTATATCATCAATAAAATGCCCTACACAGTACAAATAAAAATTACAGACGAACAGCCGGAGCAGTTGCAGGAAAGGGAAATGATGATAAAAAAAACGCTGGGACCAAAAGAAAGATCACGCATAAAATATATAATTACTCCCAAGGATCGCGGGGTTTATCATTTCGGTAATATCGTTATGTTTTTTCAATCCCAATTGGGCCTTGTGCAAAGGCGGCAGGATATTGCTGCTGCAGAAACCGTGCATGTGTACCCTTCTTTTACGCATCTTGGTAAGTACAGGCTGCAGGCACAGGCAACCACGAGGGAACAGGGAAGCAAGCAGATGCGTAAAATAGGCCACAGCATGGAGTTTGAGCAAATCAAGGACTATGTGAGCGGCGATGATATTCGCAGTATAAACTGGAAAGCTACAGCCCGCAAAGGGGGATTGATGGTCAACAATTACACCGATGAAAGATCGCAGCAGGTGTATTGTATCATTGACAAAGGGCGGCTTATGAAAATGCCCTTCAACGATTTATCTCTCTTAGATTATTCTATAAATGCCACACTTGCACTCAGCAATATTTGTTTGCAAAAACAGGATAAGGTGGGGCTTATCAGTTTTGCAGCTAAGCCGGGAAGTATTATTGCAGCAGACAGAAAACCTGTGCAACGGGAAAATATTATGCGGGTTTTGTTTAAAGAGGAGACAGGTTTTTCAGAGAGCGATTATGAGTTGCTTTATATGCAAATTCGCAGCAAAATAAAACAAAGAAGTCTTCTCATACTTTTCACCAATTTCGAATCACTAAACGGCCTGAAGCGCCAGGTCACTTACCTGCGTTCCATAGCAAAGCATCATCTCCTGCTGGTGATCTTTTTTGAAAATACAGAACTCACAAAATTATCCCGTGCAGAAGCAATGAATACAGAGGATGTGTATGTAAAAACGATAGCCGATAAATTTGCTTATGAGAAACGGCTTGTGGTGAAAGAGCTGCAGCAGTACGGCATTCTCTCTGTACTTACGGCTCCGCAGCACCTTACCGTAAATGCTATTAATAAATATCTTGAATTAAAGGCAAAACAGGCGATATAAGCCTTCACTCAAAGGGGCAAAGAATCGCAAAGGGTAAATACAATCTTTGAACCACATAGTCACATAGTTACATAGGTTGTCACATAAAACCTATGTGTTTTCTATTGTGGTCTATATTCTATGTGGTTCAGATTTAGGTTAATAGTGTATACCATTCCATATTATTAAACCTTCCTGTACTTTTACAAAAAACTCCGGTGGCAAAAGGATCATATTTCGCAAAACATAAGGAAAGAACGGAAGGCACAGGTGAAGAGCAACTTCAAACCAAATTACCTCAGGTACAGATCAGTGATGAATTAAGGGAACAATTTGCAGAAGGTAAAGTTCTTCTTATAGATAAACCGCTGCACTGGACTTCTTTTGATGCAGTGAGAAAGATCCGCAATACCATTAAAATCAAAAAGGTTGGACATGCCGGAACGCTTGATCCGCTTGCCACGGGGCTCCTGATCATATGTACAGGAAAGTTTACAAAAAAGATAAATGAGTACATGGCACAGGAAAAAGAATATACAGGTTCTTTTACGCTTGGCGCCGTAACACCTACTTATGATAAGGAAAGTGCTACTGAGGATTTTAAAGATATCAGCGCAGTAACGGAAGAACAGATACTATCTGCTGCTCAAACCTTCATAGGTGAGATACAACAATTTCCCCCGATATATTCTGCGATTAAAAAAGAAGGCGTTGCACTTTATGAACTTGCCCGGAGAGGAGAGGAGACAGAATTACAGGCAAGAAGTATCACTATTACAGCCTTTGACACTACCACTGTAAACTTGCCCGAGGTTCACTTTCGTGTTGTTTGCGGAACGGGCACATACATCCGCAGCCTCGCACATGATATGGGAGCAGCTCTTGGTTGCGGTGCTTATTTAAGTGAATTAAGAAGGACGAGGATAGGGGAGTATTCGGTTGATGATGCGATGACTATGGAAAAGTTTTTAGAAAATGTTTCGATAACAAACGAATTGTCAGGGTGAGCTTGTCGAACCCGTGTTATTCAAAACGCATTCGACAAGCTCAGGCTGACAGCAGTTTCAGTTTTTTAATCTCCTAATAAAATCATCAATCCATCTTCGCACAACTCCCCCTTGGGGGACAAAGGGGGCTTTTAGAACGGATAATTTATCCCAATTGTAAAATTAAAATTCTCATACCGCCACTCCCTGAATCGCTTTGAAAATATTTTTGGAAAGGCATCATTGAAACCTATAGGTGGCGCTTTCCAACCGTTATTCACTTCGCTGGTTTCCGGTCTTTTAAAACGGAAACTGAAATCAGTTCTCAGGATGAGGTACGTAAAATCGAATCGGAACCCATAACCTGCAGACAGTCCAAGCTCCTTATACAGATTTTTAAATTTGAATTGTGTTTCATCAATTTGACCTGCCCGCTTTGAACTTTTAATATTCCATACGTTTCCTACGTCTGCGAATACGGCTCCCCTTAAAGTGAGCAGATCGGGGATGATTCTGGCAATATCGTGGCGAAACTCAGCATTGGCTTCAAGCTGCATGTCGCCGGTACGGTCGTTAAAAATATTTTGCGCAAAGGGTATAAGCTTTTGACCCCCACGGCCAATGCCTCTAACAGGCCATCCACGCATGCTGTTACTGCCACCCCCGAAATATTGTTTAAAAAATGGCAGGGCTGTATCATTAGCAAGAGGGATACCAACGCCGGCAAAAACTCTGAAAGCTAATGCGGTCTTAACTTTAGTGACCGTGTATTTATATTCTGCATCTAATTTTACATAGTTTTTTTTAAATTTCCGAAGTATGG
>JBGTJG010000226.1:0-8266 GCA_041745235.1 Ferruginibacter sp.
AACCCGGTAGCAGTTACACAGAATCCTCAGCCTCAACGCGGTTGTGCAGGGGATAATTATACATTCAGCGTAACGGCAACGGGCGGAACTCTTGCCTACCAATGGCAGGTAAGTACAAACGGTGGCACAACTTATACTAATGTAACACCCGCAACACCGGCAGATCCAACTACCGGCGGAACTGCTTCTTCTTACACAATAAACAATGCTGCTATTTCATTGAATGGGAATCTGTATCGTGTAATTGTTACAGGAACTCCTTGCGGACAGGTGACAACACCGGGTGCATTGCTTACACTTGGGAACAAGCCTGCTGTGGTACTTACAGCAGCATCAGCTTCTTCACTCAACCCGTCAGTTATATCCGGCCTTTATACAACGGTGAGCCCGATACGCAGTTACCGTTACGAGTTGAGGAAGAACGGTGTTTTAGTATTTAATAATTTTGCAACTTCATTTTTCCCGCTTACGATAGATGACTTTGGCAGCTATCAGGTAACTATAACCGATACGGCTACAGGTTGCTCATCATTATCTAATGTGGTGAAAATTGATTCTCTTGTAAGTGATAAACTATTCATTTACCCGAATCCTGTTTCTACTACAATGCAGGTGAGGTATTACAGTGCTACTACTACTGCACGTACTGCAATGCTTAACCTGTATGACAGTAAAGGAGCCCGTGTTTATTCTAAAGCTTACAGCATCTCCGGCACTTACGGAAGAATGGATGTTGACATGACAAGAATGCTCCAGGGAATGTATATGGTAGAACTTATGGATGGTTCCGGAAAGAAAATGGCAACCGGAAGAGTTATGAAAACACAATAGAAATACTGATTGTTGATTCCAATCCCGGCCGCTTATGCAGCCGGGATTTTTTTTGTCATTATTCCCATATTAAAAAATCTTGAGTGCGATTCATTGGTATAACGGATTTAAAGTTATAAGGAATCAGGCTGAAGCTTTTCGCAAAATGCAGTCCATTAACTTGCTTTAAAACCAATAAGCATGCGGTGGGTTACTTTGATAGTAAACACATATCAGGAAATAGATGAACAGCGCCGGGGTAGGTGGATGGAGATTACTTTACTCTTGAGATTTTGCCATTCATTATTCTCATAAAGTACATGTGCTTATTTTCAAAATAATCAGGCACGATACTTTTTTTACTTAAAAAAACAGGCCTAAAATTATATTCATTAAAACCTTTGTACGAATCATTTAAATGACTCATGAAATCTTCATGATACCTGCTGAGCAATGTAGTAAAAATATATACGCTTTCAAACCCTTTAAAGCTCATGTCTGACGGAAAGCCTTTAAATTTTCGCAGATAAGCGTTTTGTAATGTTCTGTAAAGGATCTCATTTTTAGTATTGTTAAAAGGAGTAGTATACATGACGGAAAAATCTTTGTATACAGGTTTTCTTAACTCTGAAAACCCATCCCAGTTGGGCATGCCAATCAATTGAACCTGATAATTTTTTCTGAAGCCGTAGACCGTTTTTAAAAGATCTGTTGTAAAACCGGCACTGAGGCTACCGCCGATAATGATGTTCTTGCGGGTGCTGTCTAAAACTGATGCTAATGTGCCAAAATTATCTTTATAATTTATTTCCCGAATGTTGAGCAAAGGTTTTCCTTCGTTTTCATTGATCTGTTGTAAATATGCAGCTATTTTGCTTTCCTGACTTCCGACGGAAGTAGCAAGTATTATTTTATCTGTTCCATGGTTTTGCATCAGGTAAGTATGGATCGCCTCACAATGTGCTTTCAGAGTGGAGTTCAGGATAACTAAAAAAGGATTTTCTGTGATCCCGCCGTCATTCGGAAATACTGAAGAAATGAAAGGAATATTTCGCTGTTTAGCATAGGCGGCAAGCTGAGAAAATTCTGCATCTTTTACTGCACCTATAATAAGATCTGTGCTGTCCAGTTTATGCGTGCTGATGAGATGAGAAATATTTTCTGAATATGCTTTTGAGTCATAAAAGCTTACCTCTGTATTTGTATTTGAGAGCATCATGCTGTCCAGCGCTATCTGTGCGCCTTGTACGAAATGTAACCCGGCCTGCGCAAACTTAGGAACAGCCTTTCCATGGCGATACGTTCCCTCCGCAAATAAAGAATCCAGATAAAGCGGCGAAAAAATAGCTACACGATAGGTCTTTTGTACACTCTCACCGATCTGCGCAGATACTGAAAGTGAAAAAAACGATAAAATGAATAACGAAAAGAAATTTTTATTAAACATGGAGTATTTCAGGGTTAATTCGAATTAATTTATAAAATCACACCGATCTATTCCCATTCTATGGTGGCCGGTGGCTTGCTGCTTATATCGTAAACTACACGGTTAATACCTTTAACATTGTTTATGATCTCATTACTTACCTCAGCAAGAAAATCATAAGGCAAGTGTGCCCAATCAGCCGTCATACCATCTACTGAGGTAACAGCTCTCAGGGCTACCGTGAATTCATAAGTTCGTTCATCACCCATAACACCGACTGATTTTACAGGTAACAAAATTGCTCCGGCCTGCCATACGGATTTATAGAGATCATGCTTTTTCAGCAACTGTGTGTAAATGCTATCCGCATCTTGCAATAACTGTACCTTTTCCTCAGTTACTTCTCCAAGGATTCGTATTCCCAAACCCGGCCCCGGGAAAGGATGCCTGCCAAGCATTTCAGCCGGTATTCCCAGTTCCGAACCTATTTTTCTTACTTCATCTTTAAATAATGATCGTAAAGGCTCAATGATCTTTAAATTCATTTTTTCCGGTAATCCTCCGACATTATGATGGGACTTTATGGTGACTGAGGGGCCATGAACTGAAGCGGATTCTATCACATCAGGATAGATCGTTCCCTGCCCCAGATATGTAATCCCTGATATCCTTTTCGCCTCTTTATCAAAAACATCAATAAAGCTTGCCCCGATCGCTTTTCTTTTATCCTCCGGTAAGTTCTTCCCTGCCAGTTTAGTGTAGAAATGCTCAGAAGCATCTACACCCTGTACATTAAGGCCGAGTTGTCTGTAGATCTCTAAGACTTCATCAAATTCATTTTTGCGTAGCAATCCGTTGTTTACGAAAATTCCATAAAGGTTTTCCCCAATTGCTTTGTGAAGAAGAGTGGCAGCTACCGTACTGTCAACCCCTCCGCTCAAACCCATAACTACTTTACTGTTCCCGAGTTCTGCTTTAAGTTTTTCTACAGTTTCGGTAATGAAGTGGGATGGCGTCCAGTCCTTTTTGCACCCGCACACTTTCACAAGGAAATTTTCCAGGATTTTTTTCCCTTCTGCAGAGTGATACACTTCCGGATGAAATTGCAGGCCGAATATCCTGTGAGGAGCGCTTTCTTCGTTCACAAATGCTGCTACAGGAATACTATCAGTCGTTGCTAAAAGTTGAAAACCTGCAGGAAGTTCCCTGATCGAATCGCTATGGCTCATCCATACAGGTGAAAGGTCCGGAATACCTTCTGACAGTACACCGGGGGAGATTATATTCAAAACCGCACGGCCGTACTCTCTTTTATTGCTTGCAGCAACTACACCACCGAAAAGCTTTGCTGTAAGCTGCGCACCGTAACAAATTCCCAGGATCGGGACATTTTCCGCAAGAGCCTTGATATCCACAACCGGGGGATCCGCTTCATTCACACTGCACGGGGATCCGGATAATATTATCCCTTTTAATGAAACATCAAAATCAATCTTTTTATCAAAAGGAATGATCTCACAATAAACATTCGCTTCCCTAACGGCGCGGGCGATAAGTTGAGAATATTGTGAACCAAAATCAAGGATGATAATTTTATCGGTCATAATTCCGCAAAAATAGCAGATAGTAACTTAAACCGATGAACATGTCTTAAATCCACACAAATTCATAACCTATCAGGCTCATCCGAATATACCTTACTAAATGTTTCTATCCCTTTTTAATGGTAGATGTTTTTTGCTTATTGGCATTCAACATTGTGTATTTTTACTTTCCAAACCAAACTGACAGCCATGAAAAATCTTTTGCTCTCCATTGCTATTTTGTTATTCGCAGGATGCATTAATTCAAAGACAGGTAGCGGTAATATCATTTCAAATACCAGGAATGTTGGCGCTTTCAACTCGATCAGTGCCGCCGGTGCAGTGAATGTAACCCTACAAAACGGGCCGCAATCCGTAGTTGTAGAAACCGATGATAACATTATGCGTTATGTGGAAACGACGGTGAAAGGGAACACGCTAAAAATTCGCCTTAAAAATATTAATAACCTTAGGAATTCTACCGTGAAGGTGTATGTAACCGCGCCTGATATAATAGACATCAGCGCTTCGGCGTCAGCAGATATTGGATCCAAGGGAGTTCTTACTTCCGGTTCAGAAATCGAACTGAAAGCGAGCAGCGGCTCAAATATCCAAATCGATTTAGATGCTCCGGCCGTAAAAGCAAATGCAAGCAGCGGCGGTTCAGTAATCGCTTCCGGCAGAACAAAAAATGTGACAGCCAAGTCAAGCAGCGGCAGTATTATAAATGCAAGCTCTCTTAATGCCGAAAATGCAATAGCAGATGCAAGCAGCGGGGCTTCTGTAAAAGTTTCTGCAAGTGTAAGTGTGAAAGCAGAAGCCAGCAGCGGCGCATCAGTGAAGTACACCGGCGGTGCAACTGATGTAAAGAAGAATGAGAGCAGCGGCGGGTCTGTTTCCGCCTTATAAAGATTCAATAAAATAATAATTGAATGTCGTAATTTTCAATTATTTTTGTTAAATATATAATAAGCTTTCTAAGTATCCAAACTAACATTTATGAAATTTCTTTACTATTGTATTACATTGATGCTGATTTTAGGTTTCAATGCCATTAATTCTAAGAGTTTTGCTCAAAAAGCAGGCTTTATAAACCGTGCAGCAACCAATGCCGGAGCAGCAGTGCTAGACCCTAATGGAGATGGATATGTTTCTTCTGGTATAGCCGGTTTCACAACGAACGATGATGTTTCAACTTCAGAAATTATTTATAATCCCATTAAGGCATACTCCACAGAACCTACAAGTGATCTAAGGCGCGGGCCTAATCATAGTTTTTCTGATTTCGTTCCGGATGCTTCCGGAAACGGCGTTTATTTTAAATTCAGTGCGGCCAATAACATCCTTTTCAGAATGAGATTGGGTAAAGTTATACCGGGTTCTAAGGGTTACAGTATTTTAATGGATACTGACGGAAAATTCGGTGCTTCGGGCCCCAATGCAGATCCCAATTTTCAGCCCACCACTACCGGTACAAACGGTAACCCCGGTTTTGAAATTGAAATAGTACTGGAAACTAATTTTCGTATTGCTATTTATAATATAGACGGAACATCTTCACCCGCACTTATAACATCTTACACAAACTGGCTGGACATGTCTCAGGTATCCATTGCCGGAACGAATGACAACGGTGATCCTGATTTTTTTATTGATTTTTATATACCTTTTTCAGCGCTGCAAGCAGCACCCTTTAACCTTAATGCTACTTCAAGCATTCGTATGTCTGCTACCACAGTTATGGCACCTAAGCCTGCAACAGGAGGACCAAGATCCGATATTTACGGCACCGCTACAGATAGCTATGAGGATTTCATTAACGGCCAGCCCGCATGTCCCATTTTCAATACTACTTATTCCTGCACTACAGCAATGTGTACAGCTGCACCTACTGTGAATTCCCCCCTTTCCACGGGAACGGTGAATATTTCCGGCACTTGGACAAAATCTGCTTTGCCCGGCGCAGCGTCATCCGCTACGATAACCGTCTATAAAAATGGCTTGTTCTTAGCAACTGTGGTACCTGATGTCTCTACCGGCGGCACCTGGCAATTGAACAGCATTGCACTGGTTAGTAACGATATTATAACTGCAAAAGCCCAAGCTTCCGGTGAGAGTATGTGTTTAACGAGTAATGCAGTAAAGGCCTCTTTCTGCAGCGGGACAAATATACCCGCAACCCCTCAATTAGACTGCTACGACGGTAGTAAAGGGATAACGGGCACTAATTTAAGTACAGGCTGGACAGTTCATGTAAATAACCTAACCAGAAATATAAATGATAACAATGTAACAAACTCCACGGGATTATTTGGCGCAAATACAGGCATGAGTCCTTATTTAAACTGGCAATTTTCCGGTGGTTGTTCATCAGGAGCACCTTTAGAAAGCGGATCTTATAAAATATATTACACCAATAATGTGAGTGGCTGCACCTCTGCACCTGCATATTTTTGCAGAGAGGGTAATGGACCTAATCAATTGGCCCCAACAACTGCATTAGTAATAACAAGCCCGGCTAATTCTATTTATACTACAGCTACAAAAACGATAACCGGAACAGCTACCACCGGTTCTATTCTTTATCTTTATGTGGATACCGCACTTGTTCAGACTGTAACAGCCACTGCAGGCGGTTTTAGTTTTACCAATTTAACGCTCCTCGTTGGTCAGAGACTTTTTATTGTTAAAGAATTAAACGCAGTTACGATTGGTGCAAGTGAATGTGCAACTCAAACGGCAGTGTTTACGGTTAGCTGCAATACAGCTCCACCGGTAATTGATGCCGATAATAACGATCAAATTGCAGTGGGTAGCGTTATCACAGGTACTTCTACTGAAGCTGTCGGTTCCACCATAAGAGTATTTATTAGTACAAATACACTTACACCTGTGTCCACAACAACTGTAACGGCAGGTGGTGTTTGGTCGACTACGCCATACGTTGCAGTAGCAGGGTTTTATTATGCCACTGCCCAAAACGGAACATGCGGTGTCAGCCAAAATTCCGGAACGGTTAGGGCTGCTACAACCACTCCGGCCAGCCGCTGTACCGGTGCAACTATTTCGGGTACACCCATTGCTTCCAATGTAGGAAGTATCAGCGGTACTGTTAATGGTTCATTTACTACAACCAGTGTAAAATTATATTTGGACGGGCAGTTAGTAGATAGTACTGCAACTACAACCTCAGCATGGGGGCCTATTACAGTAAATACCACAGCGGCAAATACACTTTACCCCGGGGGAGTGTTAACCATAGGAATAAAAGAAACAAATAAGTTTGAAATCCGTTGTGCAACTCCTTCTGTTACTATAACCTGTACACCCACACCGACTGCGCCAATATTTACACCTTCAACTACTCAAACCATCAGCACCGGCCAGACGGTTACTTATACCATCTCAAATGCAGTTATCGGTACATTCTACGCCATCTCAGATGCAACCAGCGGAGAATCACGGGGTAAGGGGATTTGGTCTACCGTAAACGGTAATTTGAACATTACTACCAATCCGTTTAATGCTCCGGGTACATATAGTAATGTTATAACATCCAGTTCATTATCAGGTGTTACTATGTGTTCTGCCAAATCTTCAGCAGCAAGCGTACAAAGCAACGGATTACTTGCCGTTAATCTCCTTAACTTTTCGGGTGCCAGGGCAGGAACCGGTATCCTCTTAAAATGGACGGTTACCAATGAAGATAAACTGAGCCGTTATGAAATTGAGCGTAGCGGTAATGGCTTTAGCTTTAATAAAATAGGGGAGCAACAGGCAGGAAATATAAATAATATCGAAAGAACTTATTCTTATACAGACAGTAAGCCACTGACTAAAAACAATTACTATCGTTTGAAGATTGTTGATACCGACGGTACATTTACTTACAGTAAACTGGTGATGTTCAGTAACAGCTCATCATCTATGATAGTGAACAATCCAATACCAAACCCTTTTAAAGAATCCTTTAAACTGAACGTAGATCTTGCGACAGGAACATTGTTAAATATCAGCCTGGCAGATGGAACAGGTAGGACAGTTTATACTGATAAAGTTGCAGGAAAGCAGGGTACTAACCTGATTGAATTCAATAATTTGGGTAAATTAGAAAGCGGTGTTTATTTCTTAGTTATAAAGACAACGGATGCTTCTGTTCAACAAAAGGTTTTAAAAATAAAATAGTACGCTATTATCAAAATTCAAAGCGAAGTTTCCGAAAGGAACTTCGCTTTTGCATTATTTAACAGCAGGTGTTTTATCCAGCATGTATGTAAATTGGATAAGAAACAACATAGGAGCACTCATAGAGTTTAGTTAAAGACCCTGAGTTATTAATTATTAAAAAAGATTAAGGAAAAAAATATTCCTGAATTTTCAAGTCTTTAAGCTGAAAGTACAGGAGGGTTATTTATCGTATCCCGAATAATATTTTAAAAATAGATTG
>JBGTJG010000227.1:0-3434 GCA_041745235.1 Ferruginibacter sp.
TTTTTAAGCTGCAGTTGCGTTTTTAAAGAATCAACATTACAACTGTAGCAGTAATCCTGGGCATTAGCTAGATTGCTAATTGCTGATAAAAAAATCAGAAAAAGAAGTTTCTTCATGTGTATTGCAGTTGGTTTGAAGGAATAATAATTATGAATTCCGTGTATTCACCTTCTTTTGTTTCCACTGTTAACTCCCCGCCATGCGCTTTTACAATATCATAGCTCATACTCAATCCCAATCCGGTTCCCTGCCCCGTTGGTTTTGTTGTGAAGAAAGGTTGAAATATTTTATCTAACACTTTTTGCGGAATGCCGTTCCCGTTGTCTTTCACGCTTATCAACACATTATTTGCTGCATTTTTTGTGCTGACTGAAACAGTGGGTTCGAAGCTCTTTTCACCCTGAGCTTGTCGAAGGGTCTTTTTTTCATCAACGACATAAAATGCATTTGTGATCAAATTTAAAATCACTCTCCCCATATCCTGCGGAATGATGTTGATCTTGCCAATCGTTTCATCAAAATCAGTTTTCATGGTTGCATTAAAAGATTTGTCTTTTGCTCGCAGCCCGTGAAAAGCCAACCGCAAATATTCATCAGCAAGTTTATTAATATCAGTAGGTTCTTTTGCAGCACTACCGGTGCGGCTGTGCTGCAGCATGCCTTTTACAATGGCATCGGCACGTTTTCCATGGTGATTTATTTTTTCCTCATTCTCTGATACATCTTTTGCAATCTCTTTGACTTCATCATAATTTCCTTTCTCCATTTCTGTGTTCATTTCTGCAAGCAATTCTTTGTTTACTTCAGAAAAATTATTTACAAAATTCAACGGGTTTTGAATTTCATGTGCAATGCCTGCGGTGAGTTCACCAAGAGAAGCCATTTTTTCGGATTGTATAAGTTGTTGCTGTGTGGCTTTCAGATCGGCAATAGAAGTTTGTAACTGCGAAGTACGATGCTGTACTTTTTCTTCCAGTATGATGTTTTCCCTTTGTATTTTCTTTCGGTAATAATTGATGTAACTCCATACAGCAAAACCGAAAAGGAGAACATAGAGCAAATACGCCCACCATGTTTTCCACCAGGGCGGTGAGATGATGATGATAAGGCTTGCTCCTGTTTCATTCCACAGCCCGTCACTGTTGGCGGCTTTTACTTTAAACGTATAAGTGCCGGGAGCAAGGTTGGTATATGATACTGACCGTTGAGTGCCTGCGGGTATCCAATCTTTATCATAACCTTCCAGCCGGTATGCATATTGATTTTTAATTGCATCGCCATAATGCAATGCCACATATTGAAAGCTGATCTTATTTTCATTGTACCTCAATTTTATCTTATCCCGACCCTCAGCCTGTAAAAGCGTATCTGTAACACCATTACTGCTAAACCCGATTGATTCAATGACAACGGAGGGCAGTGTCTTACTTTCCTGTAACCGTAAAGGGTTGAAACTGATCATACCGTTATTCCCGGGAAAGTGAATGACGCCGGTTTTGTCCTGAAAAGTTTTATAATAGTTAAAATTTACTGACGAGGGTTTCGCATCGGGATAATTGGTAATGCTGTAAGTCCCCGGGGTTATTCTTGACAAACCTCTTCTCGTTGTAGCCCATATATTGCCGGCGCCGTCTTCATTAATGTCATAGACCTCACTGTGTAATAAACCATCTTTTTCTGTTATTCTTTTTAAAGCCCCTGTTTGCCTGTCAACAAGGAATAATCCCGATAAATATGTGCCTACCCAAAGCCGCTTACGGCTGTCTTCTTTTATAACAATAACACAAAAAAAGCCTTCTTTATAATTAATATAGGACCGAAACTTTTTTGTCTGTGTATTGAAGCTGTTTAATGAGCCTAAGTTTGTACCGATCCACAACAGGCCGTAACTGTCAAAATAAAGAGATAAGACCCGTACATCATCTAATGAATCTTTAACTTGCCGGCTATTGTTATTATATATAAAAGGATAGGGAGTAAAAATTTTGGTGCGTGGGTTATAACTGCTTAATCCTTTATCCCCTGTTCCGATCCATACAGTTCCTGCATTATCCACAGTCAAACAACTTATATTGTTACTTGCCAAAGAACTGCTGTCTTTCAGATCATTTTTAAATGCAGTGATGGCACCCGTTGCAGGTTGGTAATTAAAAATTCCGGAACTGTAGGAGCTCATCCATAAACTACCGTCAGGTGCCGGGGCGACAACGGCTATTTTTTTAATGATCTTCGGATCTTTGAGATCAATTTTATTATACGTATTCCGGATGCTGTTCCAAGCAAACAAATTAACAGTATCCCTTATGAAGCAAATACTATCGCCTTGGTTTCCCAGAATTCCAAATTCCGATACAGTTTTATTATCAGGGATTTTTCCAAAAGGATGAAGTGGTAAAGCAGCAAAGAGACTCTTTTGACGATCGAGACGGGCGATACCTGTGTAAGGCATGTTAATCCAAAGTGTTCCTGACCTGTCTAAAAAAATTTTGCTGATCCCATTAATAATGTTCAAACCACCGGGCTTGTCGCTGCTTTCATACTTAGTTGTCTCCTCAGTCTTAACGTTCAGATAAAAGAGTTTAGTTGTTGTTCCAAGCCATAAATTTCCTTCTTTATCTGCTGCCAAACTTTCCGGGCTAATTTGACTGGTTCCTAATTCGATAGGATAGTTGGTAAAACTTCCTGTCTGCCGGCTGTATAAGGAAATTCCTTTTTCTGTTGATGCCCAAACCCTTTTCAATGAATCCGCAAAAATATAAATGCACTCTGATGCAAGAAGGCCGGGTTGATTGGCACCCGTCATAAAAATTTTGTACTCTTTTGTTTTAGTATTGAGTAGAAATAATTTCCTTGCCGTTTTTGTTCCTTTGGCAGTGGGGATTTGATAAGAAGAATTCAACCAAAGCAAGTCAGGGTCCACGGGATCATTATAAAGCGCAGAAAAAAAACCGTCGTGGGCAGTATCCGGCAGGATAAAAAAGGGTTTAAAGCTCTTGGATGCGGGCTCAAAGTAACTAAGCAGGCTGTCGGTAATAAGCCATGTTTTACCGGAACGATCCACGCTTACGGAGGCTGATTTGTAAGCGGGGATAAAGTAGTTGTTCTTCCGGTTAGTACTGTATTCTTCCCGTTTACCGGTAAGGGCATCAAAATGAAAGACAAATTTTTTGTTGTTAGTGGGGTTATTAAACAGAAGCCAGTGTGTATTGGTTTTCTTTTCTTCTTTCCAGGAGATAAGGTCTATTGTTTTAATGGCTTCCATGTCAGGTTCGGCCATCGGCTGCTTTACCAAAGCATCTTTTGTTCGGTCGAGATGATAGAGTCCTTCATTATTAATAAAAACCCATAGTTTCCCCCTGCCGTCTTCATGCAAAAGTCTTATAGGTGGTGCGACCACAGGTGTTCCGTCATCTGTTAATACAAGGTATGGTTTA
>JBGTJG010000228.1:0-1955 GCA_041745235.1 Ferruginibacter sp.
GGACGTGTACTCTGTCCGCCGATATCCAAAATGTCAGCCCCTTCCCCAAGCATTTTTTCTGCAAGATCTGATATTGAACTTCGCTCCTTGCTAAGGTCGCCCCTGAAAAAAGAATCAGGTGTAGCATTAATAATGCCCATAACCAAAGGCGTTTCTGTAGTTATTATTCTTCCCTTACAGTTAAGTTTAAACATTATGCAGCAGTAATTGTATTTTGCAGGCAAATATCCAAAATAATAACGGGCCATGAGCACTGACGAGCAGTATGATTCAATAATTTCAGTTTGTAAAAACACATTCACCAAAAAAACAACCGATTATGGTACTTCGTGGAGGGTTTACCGGATCATCTCTGTCGCCGATCAGATCTACATCAAGGCAAAACGCATACGCACTGTACAAAAAATAAAAGAGCAAAAGATAGGGGATGATGTAAAAAGTGAGTTTGAGGGAATTTTGAATTATGCGATCATAGGGCTCATACAACTTGATATAAGGAATGAAGATGAACCGGAGGATCTGGACGTAAATACTGTCCTGGAATTGTATTCCGAAAAAGCTGCACTTGCAAAGAAACTGATGCAGGATAAAAACCATGATTACGGGGAAGCATGGCGTGAGATGAGTCAGGAGAGTTTTGCGGATCTTTCTCTTGCAAAAATTCTGCGTATAAAACAGATAATAGCAAATGAAGGAAATACCATAGCAAGTGAGGGAATTGATGCCAATTTTTTTGACATTCTTAATTATGCTGTCTTCGCCCTGATACAGATCAGTGAAGAAAAAAACTAAAACATTACATATGAGGATCGCCGTTTCAGCAGCCCGAATAATTACCGGCCTGCTTTTTATTTTCTCGGGGCTGGTTAAAGCCATAGATCCTAGAGGGCTTGCGTATAAAATGCAGGAGTTTTTTGAAGCCTGGTCGGGCAGCGGCTTTATGCCCGCCCTCATGAAAACCTTTGATCATTATGCACTCACATTTTCGATAATAATGATCACGCTGGAAGTTGTGGTAGGTGTTGCTCTCCTGATTGGTTGGAAAAAACGGATTACAGTTTGGATTCTCTTACTCCTGATGCTGTTCTTCACTTTTCTTACATCGTATGTATTATTTACCGGGAAAATACGTGCATGCGGCTGCTTCGGGGATTGTATTCCGCTTACCCCTGTACAAACATTTTCGAAAGATATTATTCTGGTTATCCTTTCCCTTTTTCTTTTGCTTAACACCAAATACATCAGGCCCGTAGCCAAACCTTTTTTCTCAGCATTATATGTAGTGCTTGCTGCAATATTCGTTCTGTTGCTGCAGTGGTATGTTCTGAGGAATTTACCTTTGATTGATTGTCTCGCATATAAAAAGGGAAATAATATTGCGGAACTTATGAAGTTGCCCCCTAATGCTATCCCTGATAAATTCGATTATGTTTTTGTTTATAAAAAAGATGGTGTGGTAAAAGAGTTTAAAGCTGACGCTACACCTGACAGCACATGGGAGTTTGTTGATCGAAAACAGACGATCATTCAAAAAGGAAGTAACAATATTCCGGTGATCAGTGATTTTTCATTGACCACGGAAAGCGGAAACGACAGTACAGAGGCTATACTCAATACGCCGGGTGAATATTACCTGTTGTTCATAAAGGACATGAGCGATTATCCCGCAGATGATCAGACAGACATTGATCTCTTAAAAAGAAAAAGTAATTTATACATCGTAACTGCGCAACCCGCTAAGGTAAAAGTGAGATTTACAGAAAAGGGCCTGTTAGGGATCAAATACCTTACTGCAGATGCAACTGTACTTAAAACTGTAGCACGTGTAAATCCGACGTTGTACCTTATGAACGGACCTGTGATAAAGCAAAAGTGGGGATGGCCTGATTTCAAAAAAGTAAAATAAATATACCGGGTGAACGGCCTTCTTAAAAAAAGCTTTTACGCGTTATTGG
>JBGTJG010000229.1:0-4584 GCA_041745235.1 Ferruginibacter sp.
GTGCTTGTCCCGTCCGAATGGCGGGGATTGGGCACCCCGATAGCCATCGGGGCGTACCCGGTGGTCTTGATGTTCTTCTCTTCCTGTAAAAAGTTAAACCAGTTATATACAAGATCATAACCTGCAACTTTTTAGAACAATGGCAACCAATGCCTATATGTGAAGGTGATAATGTATAATGAAGCCTGTGTGCTTTGGCGTGTGTTGGTAGGCCTAGAGTGGAAGGGTAATATACAAGATCTAAGGAGTTGGTTTCCATTCTACTAGTTGGCGAGTCCCAAAGGCCAGGTTCCCCGCTATGCTGTGTGGCTATGAGTAGGAGAACCTGTCCGGACAAACCTGCCACGGCCTCGCCGCAAGACCAACGCCTGCCCTGGCTTTCGGAATATTTTAGCTTGTATTTATGCAGGAATATAAATATCAAATCTTGCGCCTTTGCCTAATTCTCCTTTTGCTGTGATTATTCCGTTGTGGTTATCAACTATTTTTTTCACGATTGCAAGGCCGACGCCGGTTCCCGGATATTCATCTTTACCATGAAGACGTTGAAATACTTCAAAAATCTTTTCGTTAAACTCCGAATCAAACCCAATGCCGTTGTCTTTAACAGTGATATGGCAATATTCTTTTTCGGGCAAAAGCTTTTTGATGTTTGATTTATTCCCTCTAACAATGCGGCTTGTGATATTGATATGCGGCGGGTCGCCACGCTTTGAAAATTTAAGCGAGTTGTAAATAAGGTTTTGCATCAACTGGCGAAATTGAAAAGGAATTAGTTTGCAGGCACACATTTCATTTGTTTCAATGACGGCGTGTTTTTCTTCAATAATTTCACTAAAATCTTCTCTTACATCATCAACAAGTTCATTAATCTTTATAATTTCAAATTTCCGTTCGGGGTTGTTAACCTTTGAAAAAGAAAGTAAGTCTTCAATAAGCGTTTGCATTCGCCTGGCAGCATTCTGCATCCGTAGAAAGTATTCTTTGCCGGTGTCTGATAAGTTTTCACTTTCCTTTTCGAGTAAGCGTGTAGAGAAGGTTTGTATTTTACGCAGCGGCTCCTGCAGGTCGTGGCTTGCTATATAGGAAAATGCCTGGAGCTCTTTGTTCATCCGTTCCAGTTCAGTATTCTTTTCTTCCATTCTTTGCTGCGCCATTTTTGATTCTGTAACATCCTTAATAGAAAGTAAGATTAATCTTTCAGCACTGTTTTGTTTAATTATTTCTTTTGCATTAAGCAATAGAATACGTTCGCCGATTTTTGAAAATTTATGTTGTAGCTCAAACTCTGCAAACTTTGATTTCTGCGGCAGAATATTTTCTAGTAAAGATCTTAACCCTGGAATATCCCATTCTCCATTACCCAACTCATAAATTAATTTATCATCTGTTTCAATTTCATTCAGAAGAAACGTTTTAAAGAATGCATGATTGCAGGTTTTTATGCGCAGCTTATAATCAAGCACCATTAAAGGTTCGTGGAGGTTATCAATGATTGCATCAGAAAAATTTCTTTCGCCTGTTACCTGCTCGTTCGTGCTGATTAATTCATTGTTAACAACGGTAACTTCTTCATTGGTACTTTGCAATTCCTCCTTACCTGTTTCCAGCTCTTCATTTAAGCTTTGTAACTCTTCGCTGCTGCTTAGCAATTCTTCATTGGCACTTTGCAGTTCTTCGTAAGCAGCTTCCTGGTCTTCTGTAATGCTGCGCATATCCTCACGGGCTTGCGCCAGTTCAGTTTCTAATTGTTGTATGCGTAAATCCTTTTCTTCTTTTTTTAACCTGGAAGGTATTTTTGAATTAACTGGTTTCGGTTGTAAATTATTTGTTTCGTGGAAAAGAATTAAATAATGCCGCTCAATCGTATTGGGCAGCAAATAGCCTCAAGGGTAACGCGAACATGAGTGCCGTTTATTTCTATAGGAATATTTTCTTTAACCGATGTGGATTTATCTTTTTTTGCTTTGTGCAAAATGTTGCGGAGCTCAAAAGGCAAGCCTTGCTTTGCAAGCTTTAGTAAGTTATGCGTGGGCTTGCCCGGTGCCTGTTCTAAATAGTTGGAAGTGTTGCCCCGGTAATAAACAATATCCATGGTTTGATTTACAACTACACCGGCAGGCGAAAACCTGCTAAGCATAATATCGTCAGCCGTTTTTTGAAAATCGGTGCGTATGATTGCTGTTTTTGGAATATTATCGTTATCCCGAAAAGTCTGTTCGCTACGTTGCGATGCCATTACCATAAATTTTCCCGGTACATCTTTGCGCAGAAATAATTTATCGCTCTTAATGGCCACACCAAATAAATCGGCCACACTACTCGTAGTTTCTGATTTGCCGAGTATCAAATAACTTTCGGGGTTTAGCGCATAATGAAAAGTAGTGAGCGCTTTTTTCTGAAGGTAAGGTTCCATATATATCAGCACATTGCGGCAACTTATAAAATCAAGTTTGCCAAAAGGAGGATCTTTTAAAAAATTATGCACGGCAAATACGCACATATCCCTTATGTTCTTATTAACCTGGTAACTACCATTTGCTTTAATAAAAAATTCCTGTAATCGTTGTTCGCTTACACCTTCCATCTGCGTTTTAGAAAAGATGCCTGCCCGTGCTTTTATAATGGCCGGTTCGCTAATGTCGGTGGCAAAAATCTGTACCTTGTCGGACCTGCCATCTAAAAATTCTCTTATGCAAATAGCAATGGAGTAGGCTTCTTCACCCGTGCTGCATCCTGCCACCCAAAAGCGGATGGTCTCGTTGTTGGGTTTATTTTTAATAATACCGGGAAAAACTGTTTCGCACAAGTGTTCAAAGCTCTTAGGGTCGCGAAAAAAATTAGTAACAGGTATTAAAAGATCCTGGTATAAAAGATCCTGTTCATTTTTATTTTCCCGCACATATTTAAGGTAGGCGGATGGTTCTTCATTCTTATTAAAGGCCATTCTGCGCAGTATGCGCCGGCGTATTGTAGTCTGTTTATAATACGTAAAATCGGTTCCCTTGCGAATGCGCAGTAGCGAAAGTATTTGCCTGAATACTTCTTCATCCTTCTGGGGTATGTTTTCATCATCAGGATTTTTGCTATTGATAATGCTTACAAGCTCAATTATTTTTTCAGGAATTTTTTCAGGCGGAAGAATAAAATCAACTACTGCGGCCTGGGCTGCACTATGCGGCATTCCTTCAAAAGCAGCAGACTCCTCATCCTGCGCAAAGGTGATGCCTCCATAATCCTTAATGGCTTTTAATCCTATTGTGCCGTCGGAGCCAGTGCCTGATAGTACAACCCCAATAGCATGGCTTTGATGCACCTGTGCCAGCGAATTAAAAAACAGGTCAATCGGTAGATTAATTATGTTTTCCTTTTTTGCCGGACGGGGTATCAATTGCAAAGCGCCATCGTTTGCTACCAACAATTTGTTTTCGGGAATGATGTAAATATGGTTTGGTTCAACTTTTATAACATCCGTAATTTCCACAACGGGGATGTGTGTGACTTTTTGTAATATTTCAGGGAGCAGACTTGTGTGGTTGGGGCTTAAATGCTGCACCAACACATAAGCCATACCTGAATTTTCTGGTATAGCTTTCAATAATTTTTTAAATGCATCGAGGCCTCCTGCTGAAGCGCCAATGCCTACCACTGCAAATCCTATAGTAGATTTTACTAGAGGCACTTTTAATTTGGTTGGTGGTTTATTCAATTTCATTTCTTTTTATCCGTTAATACAAAATTTTCTTTTGTTGGCAGTGAACCATTGTCCTCAGATAAAAGGACAAGTGCCTTATGAATTATTTTTTAAAGTTCCGAATACACACCCGGTTTCGAATATAAAATTGTGCCCCGTTTTTGTACATCAGATCCGCAACCTCCTGCTCATAAGAGGTAGAGTAGATAATTACAGGAATGTGCATTAATTTTTCGTTGGATTTTATTTCAGTTAAGCATTCAAACCCATTTTTTCGAGGCATGTTAATATCAAGAAAAATGGCATGAGGAAGCTCTGTCGATTTCTTGTGGAGCATTTGCATGAGATGCTCACCGTTATGAAAAGTTGTGAGAGCAGTATTAAAAGGCAATTCTTCTAATATCTCTTTAAAAAGTTCGCAATCATCTTTATCATCATCAGCAAGTATAATGCTAAACGTAAGGGGGAAAAATCTACTCATTATTCTTCATTTCTCCACTAAGAAATTTATATTAAATGACAAGTTAGGAGAAATTCTTTTGTCCCGGCAGGTTCTCCTTTCATAGCCTTGTGCGATGGCCAAGGGAACCTGTCGTTCGCTACGAAAGTTCTTCATAATGTACAGGAACAAAACCGTTTTGTCCCGGCAGGTTCTCCTTCATAGTCTTGTGCGATAGCCTAGGGAACCTGCCGTTCGCTACGATAAATCTTCATAATGTACCGGAACAAAACCGTCTGTTCTATTCTTTACGTAAAACCGTGCGCTACTATGTTCATATTCCGATTGCTATCGGAAACATTGCTCCACCAGCTTCCATTTGCGACGTACCGGGTTAAGATGAATGTGCTGCAACTCTTGCATTAAGAAGCTCCGGTGATAGATAGGCCTG
>JBGTJG010000230.1:0-22225 GCA_041745235.1 Ferruginibacter sp.
GCCGCCTGTAGCAGCACGATAATTTTCTGAAGGGGTTTTATAGTCCGCAATGAGTAAAGCTCCCGGGGCCTGATTAAGCGTATAAGTTGTACCCGGAACTAGCGGTACAACGGAACCTACTGCTAAAGATATAGTGTCATCCATAGCATTATTACTGTATCCTTTAATAACTATAAAATTATAGCCCGGCACAATCGTATTATCATATTGAGCAGAGTCAAGGATATTAAAAGTCTTAAAAATTCCGTTTGCAAAACAAGTTATAGAATCAGTAGAATTGCCGCCGCTGAAGGTTACCTGGAAATTACAGGTAGATGTACCCGAAGCGGAGATACCGGATGCCGGAAATGTAAAAGTACCTCCTACAGCCGGTATACCTGAAGCAGTAAGTATAACAGGATGTACACCTATGCCGGGGAAAGCACCTGTGCCCGAGAACTTTACGCCGTTTATAACGGGTGTGGAAATATTATAAGGGCCGCCTGTGGGTGAATTTGCGGTAATAGTAATTGTATTAGACGCTGACAGAGCTACACCGGATGCATACGAGCCTGCCAAAGCGGCCCCGCTGCAATTAATTGTATAAGAAGTAGGCGCCCCATACAATACTGAAAAATCGCAATCTGAAGAACCGGATGAAATAGGGTACATAAAAGTACCGGATGCACCCGGTAAACCTGATGCTGTCAATAAAATAGTATTAGCGCCTGGCGCACTAAATGTACCGGAACCCGAAAATGTAACACCGTTTATCGGAGAGCCTGTAGATAATGCATAAGTTCCTGCCTGCGATACAACAACATTTAATTTAGCGGTATTACCGGGGCCGGTAAAAGTTGATTGCTCAAAAGCGCCGGTAAGAACTACACCTGTACATGTGGCGGGTGACCCACCGAGTGTAAAAACGGCAGTTCCGGTGTTAGAACCTATTCCTATTACCACATTAACTGCAAATTCGCAGTCAGTTTTATCATACTTAACCTGAAAGGTATTATTACCTGTGGATGTCGGTTTCCCATAACCTCTGAGCCTGATTAAGTTTAGCCCTTTTTCGGTTACGATCCCCGAACTGTAGAATGAAAATCCGTTTACGGTATCTGTAGTAATGTAATATGCACCGGTTTGTGTAAAATCTACTGTAACCTCTGCATAATGGGAATTATTTAATGAAGAGTCTTTCTTAAAGGAACCCTCTATTTTTACCGGAAGGCAGTTCCCTATTGAATCTGTTTGCAGTATTCCTACAGCATTCACCCCTTCTGCGCTGTATTCTTTTTGGCAGGAAAGGAATACAGTGACGAACAAAACGAAAGCAATGAAATATGGGAAATCAGACCCACTGTGTTGTTTTCCTCTAAGATTCATATTTACGGATTTTTCCTTAGAGGCGCCAACGTAGTGCCTGTGTAAGATTGATTGAAACGTCCACATAATTTGAAGTATTCAGTAAAGTATCTGCTCTGTACGAACCACTTACAACTATGGGCATACATTCACCTATACTATCCTTTTGTAACTTCCCCTTTTATAGATTTACGCTGAAAGCACCGTTGGTTATTTGAATAACATTTCCCAAACCGTCTTTTAAAGCGCCCGTGAAGGTACCTGTTGCTGTAGTGCTGGTAGTAGTCACATTAGATACGGTAACAGAAAATGCCGGGGTAGGGTTTGCACTGAGTGTATTAGCACTATATATATCTCCAGTAGAACTTTCATAATTACCATCAACAAAATAAGTCATGGTATTTACATTATATGTGCCTGCAGGTATTGTCGTACCCGCAAGCGCAACCGCGAAGTCCATAAATTCATCGCCTGCTGTATTTTCTCCGGAAATCTGTAAATCTGCTGCACCGCTTACAGTACTGAAAGAGGCAGTAATATTTGTATTAAAAGTTTTACTTACTCCACCTACAGTTGCCGTTATGAACTGAGCAGGACCCGGCGGTGCCGCTGTAAAAGTTACCGAAAAAGTACATGTACTTCCGCCTGTTGCTGCAGTGGCCGTATAGGCAAATGTCCCTGCTCCTGTAGGCGTCCCCGTTGCTGTTAATGTAATAGGTTGAGTAGTGCCTGAAGGGAAACTGCCGCTGCCGCTAAAGGAAACGCCGTTTACTACAGGTGTGGTAATGTTATATGAGCCCGGACCGGTAGAAGTGGCGGAAATTGTAACAGTATTTCCTGATGTTGTCGCCGTGCCTGCGTGATAAGTGCCGGACTGAGTAGCGCCTGTACAATCGATAGTGTATGTTGCGGGTGGTGCCGCTGCTGAATATGTTACAGTAAAGGAGCAATTACTGCTACCTGCTGAGATAGGATATGTAATAGGGCCTGCTGCTGTAGGAGTTCCCGTAGCGGTAAGTGTTATTGTTTGTGCCCCGGCGGCTAATATTCCGGTGCCGGCAAATGTAACACCGTTTACAGCACCTGTTGTAAGCGTATATGTACCGGGTGTAGTTACATTTACATTAATAACAGCGGTATTTGCAGCGCCCGTAGCAGTGCCTTCGGTGTAAGTACCATTAATAGCGGCACCTGTGCAGGCACCCGGCGAACCGCCAAACGTAAATGCTGACGTAGTTCCCCCACCGCCACCTGTTGCCGTTACTGTTACACTGAAATCACATGCACTTGTTTGGTAAACAACTTGAAAAATATCTGCTGTCGACGGGGCCACAGGTTTCCCAAAACCCTGCAACCGAACAGTACTCACGCCGGCTACAGAAACAGAACCGCTCCCGGTAAAAGAATAACCGTTAATAGTATCTGTCTTGATCAAATAGGCACCCGACTGAGAAAAATTTACCTGAACTTCCACATAATTAGATGCTTTCATTGCCGTATCAGTAATGTAAAGACCGTTTACAAGGATAGGCATACAGTCACCGATAGCGTCTGACTGCAGAGATCCGATTGAATTTCCGTTTTCCGAACTGTATTCTTTCTGACAAGATGAAAGGAAGATCCCGGCCGTAAAAAGCACCATTAAAAAATGAAGAAATTTCATAGAGCAGAATTTATTGGTTTGTTTCAAATTTAAGATAATTGAGCGATTTCTTCCTTGTATTTTTCATCGTTCGCATTATGATTCTCCGATATCTCATTCCGCTGCCTGAAAAAGCGCCTCTGAAATAAGAGGATCGTTATCACACCTGTGCTTATGGCTGCATCAGCAATATTAAAAATAGGCCTGAAGAATTCAAAAGGCTGTCCTCCCCAGAAAGGGAACCAAGCCGGAAAAGTTCCCCTCAGCACCGGAAAATAAAGCATATCGACCACGTTACCCTGCAGAAAACCGGCGTATCCATTCTTGGAAAATTCAGCAAGTCCGCCGTAATTCACATAATCTTTTATCTCAGCATTATAGATCATTCCTTTATCGAAGATCATCCCGTAAAAACAGCTGTCTATCAGGTTTCCTATGGCCCCGGCATATATAAGCGAAGCACAAATGATAAATCCTTTGTGATACCCCTTTTTGATAATACTTCCCAGATACCATGTGCCAAATACAACCGCGCCCATCCTGAAAATAGTCAGGCCCATCTTACCCCAATTTCCGCCGAATTTCCATCCGTAAGCCATCCCGGGATTTTCTACAAAATACAGCTGGGACCAATTTCCTGCTATTTCACGGGAAGTATTCAGCGGAAAAGTAGTTTTGATATAAATCTTAAGCACCTGATCTGCAATAAGCACTAAAAGAACAATTATTACAGGGTATAATTTCTTCATAAAGAGCGGCAAATATAAAGATTAGATGCGAGACACTAAGTTGTAAGCCACCCGGAAAATAAAAGGTATGTTAATAGTGTATGGGAAAGGAATAACCGCCGTTGTAAATTCTTGGGAATAAAGAATCAGATCTAGCTGTTCTAAGTCATTCTTCAAAGTAGACTCTTTTAACCCTTTGAGAAATATTAGTAAGTATCTCGTAAGGAATAGTTTCTGCCTGCAGGGCAAGTTCAGTTACAGGTAGTTCCTCTCCGAAAACAATAACTGTATCACCCTCCTCAGCATCTGTTCCGGTCACATCCAGCATAGTCATGTCCATGCATATATTCCCAATGACCGGCACTGCGTTTCCGTTTATGATCATTTTTCCTTTACCGTTACTGAGCAGCCGCGGGTATCCGTCCGCGTACCCGATCCTAACAGTGGCAATCTCAGAGTCCCGCAGGGCAATCCCTTTCCTGCTGTAACCGATGCTTTCCCCTTTCTTCACTTTTTTAATCTGAGATACTGTAGTTTTTAAAGCAGTAACGGGCTGCAGGCGATATTGCAATTCGCCGGTTGTATCTATACCATACAGTCCGATACCAAGCCTCACCATATCCATCTGGAATTCCGGGTGTCGATAAATTGAAGATGAATTAGCCATATGTCTGAAAAAACTGTAGTTCAGCGCCTGTTCGATTTCATCAGCTGCGAAATTAAAATTAGATACCTGCTGTTTTGTAAATCCATCATGATCTGCAGAATCACTGCCCGCCAGATGAGAAAAGACCGATACGATCTTCATGGCATTTTGGTCTTTAAGAATATTACAGAGCGCTGTTGTTTCATCATGGACAAATCCTAAGCGGTGCATACCCGTATCTATTTTAAGGTGTACGGGATAATCTGTTGTTTCATTTTGCAGAAGATATTCTTTAAAAGCACTCAACAGGTTAAAGGAAAATATTTCGGGCTCAAGCTTGTATTTGTTCAGGTTATCGAACCCGGAAGTTTCCGCATTCATAACCATAATAGGCAGGGAGATTCCTGCCCGGCGCAGATCTACTCCTTCATCTGTATATGCTACAGCCAGATAATCGATACCGGTATGCTGTAAGAGATTAGCAACTTCATAACTTCCGCTGCCGTAGCTGAAGGCTTTTACCATTGCCATGATCTTTACTCCCGGCCGGAGCAGTTGCCTGTAAACCGCAAGATTGTGACGGATCGCATTCAGATTTACTTCCAGGAAAGTGTCGTGCGATTTTCGGGCAAGGGCATTAGAAATTTTTTCGAAACGAAATATCCGTGCCCCTTTTATTAATATTGTTTCGTTTTCAAAATGCAGCTGATTTATATCCCGTAGAAAGTCTTCTGTAGAATGATAAAAATGCTTTTCATCGAGCGATGAGAAAGATGCTGCGTGTGCGGATATCTCCGGCCCGATCCCTATAAAACGTTGAATATGCTTTCCCTTCAGCGCGGTTGAAATGTCCTGATATAATATATCCGTGTCTTTACCTGATTGTAAAAAGTCGCTCAAAATAACGGTTCGGCGTGTATGTTGTTTTTGCTGTTCTAAAAAATCAAGTGAGATGCTCAGAGAATTCAGGTCTGCACTGTAACCGTCATTTATAACTGAACAATTGTTTATCCCCTGCTTAAGCTCCATCCGCATTTCCACAGCACGTAATCGTTGCATTTTTTCTGAAATAACAGCAATGGGAATCCCCATAGCCAGTAATACTGAACAACAGGTAATAGCATTGTTTATTGATGCATCATCTGTAAATGGTATAGAAAACTCAAATGACTCTTTTTTAAACACACATAAAATTGAAGCAGAATCATTATTTTTTTTTCTGCGGATCACTTGCAGGTGAGCCTGCTCATTGCTTCCCCAGGTAAATGTCTCAGGTATGCCGTTCTTTTCCGCTCTGAAAATTGACACTTCATTAGCAAGCTGTTCATCATCATTACAGTAAACAAGCAAATTACTGTTTAAAAATAACTGAAGCTTTTCCCGGATCTTTTGCTCTTTCGAAACAAATCCTTCCGCATGAGCTGCACCCATAAAAGTGATGATACCGATATCCGGATCAATTATCTTCTGCAGGTTTTTCATTTCTCCCGGCTTAGATATTCCTGACTCAAATATTCCTAATGTATTGCTCTCATGCATTCGCCACACACTGAGCGGTACACCTACCTGTGAGTTGTAGCTCTTAGGGCTTCTCACAATATTATGTTCTTCTCCGAGCAACTGATTGAGCCATTCCTTTACAATGGTCTTACCATTGCTGCCTGTGATGCCGATCACCGGATAGCGGTATTGATGTCTGTGGTATGCCGCAAGTTTTTGCAAAGCAAAAAGCACATCGTGGACAAGAAGAAAGTTTGTATCGGGATATCTACCCGCCTCTTCAGGAGGGAAGGAATCATCAACAATAAAATTTCTTACCTCTTTATCGTACAGGGTTTTAATGAATGTATTGCCCTTTCTTGCGGACCCCGGCAGGGAGAAAAAAAGGGAGTTTTTCGGGAAGAGTAATTTACGACTGTCTGTCAGGAGGTTTTCTATGAGCACATCTTCACCATGCTGCAAAAATTTTGCACCTGTAATTTCAGCAATTCCGGAAACAACATAGCTCACACGATGATTTTTATTGTGACAGGTTTTCTGTTTCTTCCGAATCAGGGTAATCATCAGGTGTTCCTTCCTTTTTATGATATATAGAATACACAATAGAACCTGAAATACAAACCACGATCACTGCCAAAGAAACCCATGTAGGGAAATGAAGATACTTTCCATCAACGCCAACATATTCCAATGTGGGCAGCAGCATTTTTACGCCTATAAACAAGAGAACGATCGCAATTCCTTCCTGCAGGTAATCAAACTTGCTTGCAGCACCCCGGAGCAAAAAGAAGAGGCTGCGCAGACCAAGCACTGCGAAAATATTTGAAGAATAAATAAGCATTTTTTTAGAAGGGTCCGGGATCACTGAGAAAACTGCCGGAATAGAATCTACTGCAAATACAATATCTATAAGCCCCAGCATTACTACCACCATGGCGAGGGAAGTGAAATAGGTTTTCCCGTTTTTTCTTATGGTCAGATTACCGTTTGGCTCCTCATCGGTAGTGCGCATTACTTTTTTTAGAAGCTTATACGCCCAGTTCTTTTCGGGATTAAATTCATCATCTTCATTGCTGCTGAACATTTTAATACCTGTAAAAACGAGGAAGACGCCGAACACATACATTATCCAGCTGAATCTTGCCACAAGCTCGCTTCCTAATGCAATAAATACTATGCGGAAAACAATAGCCATCAAAATTCCTAAAAGTAATACGCGGGAATAGTTATTTTCCTTTACCCTGAAAAATGAAAAGATAATAATAAAGACAAAAATATTGTCAATAGATAAAGACCACTCCAGGAGGTAGGCAGAAATATAAGATACCGCATCTGCTTTACCGTTCCCACCTTCATCCTGCCACCAGATATATGCGCAAAATGCGAGGGAGAGCGACACCCAGAAAAAAGTTTGGATCAACGCGGTTTTTGTGCTGATCTTCTGGTTTTTTTTACTGAGCAGGCCCAGATCGAAAACAAGGGCTATTAAAATAATTATACCGAATACAGTATATACCAATTGTGATTTATCCATGTGTGTATTTTCTTTTCCGCAGCCGGTGAAATAAAAAGGCAAAAAGCAATATTGCCAGTACAGGCACCGCAATATTTATGACCTGCCAAAAAACTTTCTGCTCATTTGCTTTTTTTGTATCTAACAAGCGGGGTGTATAATCTTTTGCTTTAGCTTCTGATAACCCGTTTTCATTTACAAGGTATTCAATAGAATTCTGAAGGAACGCTTTATTTGCAAAAGGGAACTCTCTTTGGGTGCCGTATGTATACGGATTCATTCCCATCGGAATGGGATTCCCCTTTACTACATTATTTAAGATCATATCTCCGTCACCCGCTATGATCATTTTATTGCTCCGAATATTCTGCGGAGTATAAGACAAGTCATATGCTTCAAGGCTGTCTGTGAATGCCTGAGATAACCTGTTTGCAAAAGGAGACCGAAATTTTCCTTCTAATAAAACAGCAATCGGTATGCCTGCCTTATTAAATTTAGCATCTTCCGGTGCATTTACATTTTCCGCACCGCTTATGATTGCAGGTGCACCGATAGTTCTTGCATTAGCTGAAGAACTTAATAATATTGTTTTTGTTATTCCTTCTGCTTCTACAGTATCCAAAGAATTTACAAAACGCCCGGAAACAAATCCAAGTCCTTTATTTATGGGATGATTTCCTTTTGAATCTATGACAGGAAAATAGTTCCAGGGAAGCAGATCGAACTGACCATTTCCATTTACATCAAAGGGTAAATAATCACATTGGAGGTCCATCAACAGATCAGCATTTACCCGCACGCCGTAGTTGAATAAGAGATCATTGAGTTTCAGGTCTCTGTCAAATGCGGTTACTTCGTTCTTTATCTGCAGGCTGTCCATTTCAGCATTTAATCTGTCAAGGAACATGAGGATCTTGCCGCCGTTCATTACATACTGATCCAGTTTTAGCTTTGCATCATCGCTGAAACCGATGGTTGGTTTTACAATGATGAAAGCCTTCATGGCTTCGGGGATAAAACCCGGCGCATTCAGATTATAGGTAAAAAGTTTATAATCCCTGTTAAGCACATTTTCTACAAGGTCATATGTATTGAATCTCCCGATCTCCGGCTCACCGTTACCTGTGGCATAACCGATAAGGGGTTTTTCAGTTTGTGTTATTCTGCCAATTGCATCCGCAAGTCGGTATTCCAGTAATGCTTCAGCTCCTGCCAATTCAGCAAAATTAATAAGCGGTGTCTTGCCTTTATATAATTCTACAGGAAGCGTTTTATCCTGATAATGCATCAATGCAAAAGGATACACAAACTGTTGTTGCTGTCCCTCTTTCAACTGACTGGTAAGATTTATAGGATACAATCCCATACTGCTCAGGGTATCCGCATAACGAATATCTGTGCCGGGCATGTTGTCTTCCGGGCTTATAAAATTAAACCGGATATTATTGCCGCCCACCTCCCGAAATTCCCTTAATAAGTCTGCTGTAGCTGAGGACAATTGTCTGAACCCGGAGGGAAGATTGCCTGTCAGAAAAATATCTGCAGTAATGGGCTCGGTGGTTTTCTTTAAAAGCTTTTTTGTTGCATTGCTTAACGTAAACCTGTTTTCATTCGTAAGGTCTATCCGGGAATGAAATACGGAAGCAGCCCAATTTACTGCCACTAAAAGCACCAGCAATATCGGAAGCCAAAATCTATTGTTTAACAATTTCCGCATGCTTATCTTCTACTGATATTTTGAACCGTGATGACCAAAAACAGTAATATGAGGCTGAGGAAATAAATAACATCACGTGTATCCAATACACCGCGGCTAATACTGCGGTAATGAAAATCGATCCCCGCTTGTTCAATATAATAATCTGCGCCGCCCGCTACAAAGGAGAGCTTGCTAAGCGCATTAAAACCGAAGTAGAGAATAAGACAAACAAAACCGCTGATCAGAAATGCGACTATGCTGTTGGAAGTAAGGCTGCTGCAGCAAAGGCTAATGGCTGCAAAAACGGCCGCAAGCATAAATAAACCCGTATAACTGCCAGCTATTCCGCCGGTATCAATAAGGCCGGATGCGGCAAGTGATCTGATTGTGATCACATAAATAAGTGTTGGGGCTATAACAAACAGTAATACTATAAGTACAGCACTGTATTTACCCCAAACAATTTGCCACGGAGTAAGGGGCTTAGTTTTGAGTATCTCAAATGTGCCTGCTTTATACTCATCTGCGAGTGAATGCATGGTAACAGCGGGAACGAGGAAAAGTAAAACCCAGGGTGCAAGTGCAAAAAACTTGTCCAAATTTGCATAACTTCCGTCGGTAATGCTGCTTTCGGGCAGGACAAACAGGAAAATACCGCAAACAAGCAAAAAAAGGCAAATGGCTATATAGCCGATAAGGCTGCTGAAAAACCTGTTTATTTCCTTTTTACAAATGCTGAACATACTTTGAATATATATGCAATTTACACTTAAACGTTTTAAACATCGGTGTGCTGTTCATTATGCATATGCTGAATACCGTTAAAGCAGCGATTTAATATAAAGAGGTGTCTTGAATTTATATCAGGTACCGAAAAATATTTTTGACAGGCGATCGTAACTTTTCAAAAAGTTTTAAAACTTTGTTTACCGACACTAACTGCTTTCCCCCGTCATTTATGGCGGGGGATTTTTTTTACAGAAAAATGATAATAGTTTCTGTTCCCTTGGTACTTCCTGTATCAAATAATTGTTATCTTAATGGCCGAAATAAAAAGTTAATCAATTTATTTTCATTAATCAACTTAAAAAAAACATTCTATGAAAAGAATTCTCTCCATTTTTTCCCTTGCAGTTTTTGCGGTAAGCTGTACAAAAACATCTTCTACTGAGGAAGTAATTAAGCCTGAAGAAACAATCGGAGCACCTTCGGCGCTGCGTGCCTGTGCTTCTGAAGAAGTGCTTGCTGCGAATTTGCTGGCAGACCCGGGACTTGCTGCACGCATGGCTTCTATTGAAAATGCAACTGCAAATTTTGTTGCAAACGGTGGGGTGGATAATTTTACATCTAACGGAATAGTTTATATTCCTGTAGTAGTAAATGTATTGTACAAAACTGCAGCAGAAAACGTTTCGCTTGCACAGATTCAATCTCAGATTGATGTGTTGAACGCAGACTTCAGCGGTACCAATTCTGACATTAACAGCGTGCCTGCCACATTTACCGGTGTAAAAGCAGGCGACATGGGAATTCGTTTCGTTCTTGATCAGGTGATCAGAAAAGCAACTACAAAAAGCAGCTGGAGAACGGATGATGCCATGAAAAAATCTACACGCGGCGGTATCAACCCTACCAGTCCATCTACAAAGATGAACATGTGGTGCTGCACAATGAGCGGCGGTATCCTGGGTTATGCTCAGTTTCCCGGCGGCAGCTTAGCTACTGACGGAATAGTTATTACAAATACAGCTTTCGGTGTTACTACTGCTGGTGCTCCTTACAATAAGGGCCGTACAGGTACTCACGAAGTGGGCCACTACCTTAATCTTCGCCACATCTGGGGTGATGCTACCTGCGGTAACGATTTCGTAGGTGATACTCCTTTGCATAACGGTGCAAACTACGGTTGCCCTGCTCCTAATAAAACCAGCACTTGCAGCGGCAATCCTGTAATGCAGACTATGAACTACATGGATTACACAGATGATCTTTGTATGTACATGTTCAGTGCAGGCCAGAAAACGCGTGCTAATGCCACATTTGTATCAGGCGGAGGCAGAACATCACTTGCGCTTTAATATCATAGAATTTATATAAAATTGGAGGCCTCAGGGCCTCCTTTTTATTTACCGCTTATCGTGGGCTCTATGATATTAAAGACCTATCCTAAAACGGGGAGCTTTATGCTCCCCGTTTTGCTCCTGAAATCATTCAGTAAAAGGCATAAAGAAAGCCTCCCATAAGGAGGCTTAAATAAATTATTGTTTTTTAAACAGCGAAACTTTCACCGCACCCGCAGCTCCTGCTTGCATTAGGGTTATTGAAGAAAAAACCCTTCCCATTGAGACCATCACTGAATTCCAATTCTGTATTTACCAGATATAAAAAACTTTTCAGATCGCAGACGATCTTTACGCCTTTGTCTTCAAAGGACTGATCCATTGGTTTTACCTCATTATCAAAGTCCATCTTATAGCTTAAACCGCTGCAACCGCCTCCTACCACACCCACACGCAGAAAATAGGATGGGTCTTCTCCTACCCCGGCCTCACTCATGAGCACCTTTACTTTTTCTTTGGCTTTATCGCTGATGAATATGCTGTTTTCAGTAGCTGTCATATCTTAGTGCACTACGCTTTCTTCAAATTTGATCTGCTCCATGCCGTTCTTCTGACGGTAATCGTTTATTGCTGCTTTGATAGCATCTTCTGCCAAAACAGAACAGTGAATCTTTACAGGAGGCAGGTTGAGTTCTTCTACAAAATCCATGTTGTCCACTGTAAGTGCTTCATCTACACTTTTTCCTTTAAGCCATTCTGTAGCTAAAGAAGAAGAAGCAATAGCTGAACCGCAACCGAAGGTTTTGAACTTCGCATCTGTGATCATGCCTGTAGCATCATCTACCTGTATCTGCAAACGCATCACATCGCCGCACTCCGGTGCACCTACAAGGCCGGTACCTACGTTCTTATCTGCTTTATCCAGTGTACCTACGTTCTTAGGATTCTGGTAATGATCGAGTAATTTATCTGAGTAAGCCATTGTTTTAATTTGATAATTTGATGATTAGCTAATTTGCTAATTCTTTATAATTGTTTATTTAAATTTATTCCGCACCCTATAAATGCTGTATTTCATTAGCTAATTATCAAATTCGCTAATTATCAAATTCCTAGTGTGCTGCCCATTCAATGCTGTTCAAATCTATCCCCTCTTTATACATTTCCCACAACGGGCTCATTTCACGAAGTTTTATTACCGTTTCACTGATTGCTTTCACCGTATAATCGATCTGCTCTTCTGTAGTGAATCTTCCCAACCCAAAACGGAGCGAACTGTGTGCCAGATCATCACCCAAACCGAGGGCCTTTAACACATAAGACGGCTCCAGGGATGCGGAGGTACAGGCAGAACCTGAACTCAATGCAATGTCTTTATTGAAGCCCATCAGCAGCCCCTCTCCTTCTACATGTTTGAATGAAATATTGCTTACATGCGGCAAACGATGTGCAGTACTGCCATTGATATATGCTTCTTCCAAAAGCAATAATGCGGTCTCTAATTTATCGCGAAGCTTACTTATTCTTTTGGTATCGCTTTCCATATCCTGCATGCACAATTCACAAGCTTTACCGAGGCCTACAATGCCGGGAACATTTAACGTACCGGAGCGCATACCTCTTTCGTGGCCACCGCCATCCATCTGGGCTGTAACCTTTACACGAGGATTCTTCCGACGTACATATAATGCCCCCACACCTTTGGGACCATAAATTTTATGCCCGGTAAATGCCATCAGGTCTATGCCATCTGCAATCACATCTACCGGTATCTTGCCCACAGCCTGCGTTGCATCTGTAAAAACCAATATACCATGTTTGCGTGCAATGGCGCTGATCTCTTTAATAGGCATTACCGTTCCTATCTCATTATTTGCATACATGATCGAGATGAGAATTGTAGTAGGCTTTATGGCTGCCTCAAGTTCCTGAAGATCTATTAAACCGTCCGGCTGCACTTTCAGATAAGTTACCTCCGCACCGAGTTTCTCAATGTGGCGGCAGGTATCTAAAACAGCTTTGTGTTCAGTAGTGGCCGTGATAATATGGTTTCCCTTTTGAGCATACATTTCAAAAACGCCCTTAATACCGAGGTTATCTGCCTCTGTGGCACCGCTGGTAAAAATGATCTCTTTAGGGTCTGCGCCTATTAGCTTTGCCACCTGCTCCCGTGCATAATCTACAGCCTCTTCTGCCTTCCAGCCAAAGGAATGGTTCCGGCTGGCTGCATTACCGAAATCTTCCAGGAAGTAAGGGGTCATGGCTTCCAATACCCGCGGATCCATTGGTGTAGTAGCATTGTTATCAAGATATATGGGCAGTTTTAACATTGGTCTTCTTTATATAATGTATGCAAATTTACTGTAAACGTTCTACTTTAGCATTGCGGGATAAGAAAATAAATACAAACCCATGCTAAAACCGGAACATATAGGAATTGCTGTAAAGGATCTTTCAATATCCGTTCCGTTGTTTGAAAAACTGCTGAATAGTCAGTGCTACAAGACAGAAACAGTAGAAAGCGAACAAGTGAACACGGCTTTTTTTAAAACCGGCGAAACGAAGATCGAATTGCTGGAGAGTGCAACTGCTGACGGGGTGATAGCAAAATTCCTGGAGCGCAAGGGGGAAGGTATACACCATATAGCCTTTGAAGTGGCAGATATCTTTGCCGAGATGAAGCGCCTGGAAGAAGAAGGATTCACATTACTGAACAAGATGCCTAAACTTGGCGCTGACAATAAATTAGTATGTTTCCTGCACCCGAAAGACACGAATAGTGTATTGATAGAACTGTGCATGGAGCGGATGTAAGACATACTGCACCGAAGCAGAGGTTGCACGATATTCTCGCGGAGATTGCGGGAAGGTACCGAGAAGTAAGAACCCTATAGCGAATGAGGGGGGATTGCACTGCGCCACCAGGAAATATTTAGAAATACCCTAATCTTAAGGCAAAGTGAAAATGCGGAAAAAGTTATCAACTCCTGGATGTTTTTGCACGGTCTTTGGTTAAATGGATTTTTAACTCTCCCGCTATGAAAGAAATAGACAAAATGGAAAAGGGTGCTTTAATTGATATGCTGGCTTCCCGTACCGCGGAATACACCAATAAACTCACTAATAATCAGAGAGGGGAGGACTTTAACGATTGCGGAGAGCAATTATTTGACCTGCAAACTGAGATACGATACCGCGAAGAAGGACAAAAATCGCAGGATCAGCAAAAAAGTGCTTAATATATTTCCTCTATTTTTATTATTGTCTTTACCCTGAGATTGTCTTTACATCTGATTGAAAGCCGGTCCGTTTTCCTACTGAACAAACCTCATTACCTAATTCAGCTCTTCAAACCTTACTTTTTATACAGCGTTACTGTTATAACTACGCCCCGAAAGTATCGTTAAGTTACCTTTATATTGTTATCGTGCTTTTATTGTACGATTAGTTAATACATTAGCCCGGATCGTATGATAAAATTAGCAGTGTTCCTTTTGGCAACCCTCACCTTTTCCACAGCAGTAGCGCAAAACAACTTTAAAGCAATAATACGGGACAGCACAACCGGGGGGAAAATAAGCGGTGTTTCTGTAAATGTGCGCAACACCGGGCTCGGAAAAACCTCGGATGAATCGGGAGAAATATATTTAAGGAATATCCCGAACGGCAAACAAACGATTGTTGTGAGCAATGTGGGCTATCTCACCAGGGAGACAGAGTTCATTTTTCCTGCCTCAGATACAGCGGTAAATGAAATATACCTTTCATCTGATAAGGAAATAATGGAAGAAGTAATTGTACAGGGTACGAGAAGTAACCGCAGCATCGCCAACACACCTACAAGAGTAGAAGTACTGACTGAAGAAATAGACGAGGCGGCTACAATGGATCCGAGCAAAGTTGCTCACTTACTTACACACAGCACCGGGATACAGGTGCAGCAAACTTCTGCTACGAGCAACACTGCCAACGTGCGTATACAGGGGCTGGACGGGCGGTACACACAAATTTTAAAAGATGGTTTTCCTTTATACGGCGGCTTCAGCGGTTCGCTGAGCATTATGCAGATCCCACCGCTTGATCTGAGGCAAATTGAATATATAAAAGGCGGCGCATCCACCCTTTACGGTGGTGGTGCAATCTCAGGTTTGATAAACCTTATTTCTAAAGAACCGACTAAGGAAGAAACCTTATTTCATTTAAATGCTTCTCATATCGGAGCATTTGATGCAAATGCCTTTATGAGTAAAAAGACAGACAGGATAGGCTTTACCTTATTGGCTCAGCGTAACACGCACAAAGTTTTTGATGCGGATAAAGATGGTTTCTCTGATGCGCCGCAGTTAACTAAATTCAATTTTAATCCGAAGCTGTTTTTCTACTTCAGTAACCGTACAAAATTATCGGCAGGGGCAACATTTACCAATGAAAAAAGACAGGGCGGAGACCTCAGCCTGATGAAAAATGAAGCTGTAACGCCGGTTCATTTTTACAAAGAGGTAAACGACATAAACCGTACGACCACACAGGTAAAATTCGATCACAAAATAAATGATAATAACACACTGACTCTGCGCAACAGTTTCAGTTTTTTTGATCGCAGCTTAATTATAACACCTTCATTCGCACTCGGCGAATACCGGTTTGCCGGAAAACAGCAATCTACTTTTACCGAAGCCTCTTACAGCCTGAGAAGAAACAAAAATGTTTTGATAACAGGCCTGAATTTTTATACGGATGATTTTAAGGAAACGCCTTTGCAAAGCACCGTATTAAGAAACGAAGATTATAAGACCGTGGGCATTTTTGGTAACTATACTTTTGATATCGGCAGTAAAGTAGCTGTTGAAAGCGGCTTGCGGGCAGATCGGGTAATTGATCAAAAATGGCATATACTCCCTCGGGTGTCGGCACTATTTAAATGGACAGACAAGCTTACTACACGGATCGGCGGCGGAATGGGCTACCGCAATTCAAGCATCTTTAACCAGGAAGCAGAACTCCTAGGCTATAAAAATGTGCAACCGATAAACAGGAAAACAACAAAAGCCGAAGAATCGTATGGCGGTAATATTGACATAGGATACAAGGTTCCGATAGGCGAGCATTTCAGTATAAATTTCAATCAAATGTTCTTCTATACTTATTTGGATGAACCCTTAATACTGCAGGAAACGAACATTGCTTCCGGTGTGTATCATTTTATAAATGCCAACGGGTATACCCAAAGCGCAGGCGCAGAAACCTTTTTTAAATTTGGTTTTTATGACTTTGTATTGTTTGCAGGTTACACATACACCAATGCAACAAACCGATTTAATAATATAAAAAATGATCTTACGCTTACGCCGAAACACAGCCTGAAAGGTGACCTGTTGTATGCCATCCCGGGCAAATGGCGTATTGGTTTAGACTATGAATTTAAAAGCAGCCAGGCCCTCAGTAACGGCACACGAAGCAGCTCTTTTTGGACCTACGGGGCTGTAGCAGAATACACGTATAAAAAATATACTTTTTTCGGAAACGTAGAGAACTATACAAACGTGCGGCAGACAAACTTCGGCAGCTTAAAATCTGCACCTTACAATACGCCGCAATTTACCGAAGTGTGGTCGCCGCTGGATGGTATTGTATTTAACTACGGGTTTAAAATCAGGTTGTAATTTTTTCATGTGAGGCAAAAGATTTACTTCTATGAAACGACGGTCTTTTTTAAAAAGAACTTTTTGGAGTTTGACAGGTTTGGGATTTGTCACAGGTATGTATGCATGGCAGGTGGAGCCCTTTTGGCTGGAATTTGTAAAAATGAAAATGCCGGTTAAAAACCTGCCGAATAAATTAACAGGCAAGACACTTATGCAGATCAGCGATATACACGTAGGAAAGCGATTTGACCATCAGTTTATTATTGATTCTTTCAATAAAGCAAAAGCATTCCGGCCTGACTTTGTTGTTTATACCGGTGATTTTGTAAGTACTTACAAAGACGAAGTACAGTTTGCAGAACTTGAAGAAGTTTTAAATAATTCAGTAAAAGGAAAACTTGGAACAATCGGGATACTGGGAAATCATGATTATGGGAAAAATTGGAAAGAGCCTATTGTTGCAGATAAAATTTCCGCTATGCTGAAAGAAACCGGCATCACGACTTTAAGAAATGAACAGGCTGAAATCGGAGGTTTAAATTTTATTGGTTTTGATGATTATTGGGGAATGAACTTTAACCCCGAGGCGGCGATGAAAGACTTTGATGCTGCAAAAGCAAATATCGCATTATGCCATAATCCTGATGTTTGCGATCTGAGCATTTGGCAACATTTCAGCGGTTGGATCTTATCAGGTCATACTCATGGCGGACAATGCAGACCACCATTTTTACCCCCGCCTATGTTACCTGTAAAGAATAAATTGTACACCGCAGGGAAATTTGATTTAGACGGGGGACGCACCTTATACATCAACCGAGCATTAGGCCATCTATGGCAGATAAGATTTAATGTAAGGCCGGAGATAACAATCTTTGAACTTGAGAAGGCATAAAGGAATATACTTAATTGTTGAACCCTCTAAGTCTGCAAGATCTCGGCTATCTCATTAGTTATTTACCTGCTTCTGCTCCGGCCGAAAAGCTAAATAAATTAAAAATGTGCTCGCTCCTGTTACCAAAACTGCGAGGAATATCAGGAACTTTTTCATAAAGCTAAATCCCCTGTTTCTCATATCTCCAATCAGCCAGATAAATACAAAAGCAGCAAAGAAACATGCGTCCGCTATTGTGATGAGCAACAACCAATCCCGGGTAAGCGTATCCCATACGTGGTCTAATCCATGATGGGAATTCCACCATTTAATAAATCCGTAATTGGTAAAGCAAAACAGTAAGACCCCGCAAAGGATCAGGGCAAATTTTCTCATGGCAGCATTCCGATTTAATCGGCCTCAATTTATGGATTTGAAAAGCATATCATTCTGAGCATTACTAATTTTAGGGGGGTTTCCTTATCTTCGGGTATACCCGGTGGCAGGATTTATCCACCATTAAAAGCACCACTAACTGCTACTCATGAAAACAATCCTTTTTATTGCATTCTTCCTGTGCATCGCATCTATGGTAATTGCGCAAACAGATTTATCACAAAAAAAGCCGGCGATCAGCGCTACACCTTCTGACAGCGCAAGTATGGCAAAGATCTATGTGATCCGCTCTACGGGCCATCTGGGCAGCGCAGTCAATTTCCGTTTACTGGTAGATGATGCTATGCAGTGTAAAATACATAACAAGCGTTATGCAATTCTGTATGTTCAGCCGGGAACGCGTGTATTTCATATGACATCATGGGATAAGCCGAATCCTAAAAAGAAATTGGGACTGAGCATTCCTGTAGAAGCAGGAAAAAATTATTACCTGACCATGCGGATAAAACAAAGGTTTGCAGAAGTAGAATTCTTTCTTGAAGAAATAACTTACAACTCTGCGGCACCGCAGTTGGAAAAACTTAAAAAAGATGATTGTGATTAGGGACCTTCGCAAATGTTTTAAACGTTAGGTATATGACCGTTCTCTCATCATTTTTTCCTAATGGCATCAATAGCCTTTAAATAAGCGATCATTTCTTTGGAGAAAAAACTTGAATCATCTTTCCTTTGGTAAGTAATCCCTGTCTTTCTATCAAGAATAAAATAACGGTAACTGTAGGTGGTCATATATTGCTGTCTTCCCTGAGCGTTAGTAGTACTTGACCTTTCCCTGAGCATCTTGCTATCCATGACATATCTGTATTTTTTTATATCCTTATAAGATGTTTTAGCCTCTTCCATAGTCCCGGTTACAGAATTACCGGGATAGGCTGCAAAGTCTTTCTCTACATATTTGTCGTAACCTTTTTTGTCGTGTAATATCCCAATGATTGTAAAGTCTTCATTAGCCATATCGGGCGGGATCTCTCCCGAAGCGATGTTAATCGTTTTAGAAACTCCCTGAGTGCTTCTGCACGAGGAGAAAAATCCTAAAAAAATGATGGCTGCTAACAGGACATGAAAGGTCTTTCTCATTAAATAAATGTTGACAGTTTAGGTAAATAAATGGGAATGTGCAGTACAGTTAAAGCAAATGTTTTGGATAAATAAATTTCAGTCTAAAGATATGGAAAAGTTTTGCCCGGCGTTAGGCATAAATGAAAGGATGAATATATAACTGAAATCCCCGTTTATAATCTCCCGTTGCCACAGGTCATTTTCAACCCGGGTATCTCGATTTGTTTTTTAAAGGAAAGTATCTTGCAGTCAAACCTTTAACCCGGTTTATCAGCCGTGAAAAAATTTACTCTTATAAAGTATTTATTAATTGCTATTCTCTTTTACAATTGCTCCGGGAAATCATCCCGTAAACCTGAAGCCCAATACCCGCTCGATATTGCAGACACCGTAAAGCATTTCCCTGCAAGCTCGCAGACAAAGCCGATGCTTTTTGAATCTGCTTTTATGAAAGGGACGAGCCTGAAAGTGAAAGACAAAAATGCTAATCTTTACGGTGTAACAGCAGGTAAATTAAGAGTAACCGGTGGTTATATTATTGCCTGTGATCCGCTGCATATAAAAGAGTACGGTAAGCCTTTCACGCAGCTTTTTCCTACAGGGGAATTCCCTGTGCAGCTTTCTGTAGTAAATGTAGAGGATTATGAAACCATTGCATTTGGCCGAATCGTATTCAGCGATGAGCCCGTAGCAAGATGGGAGAATGCATTGCAGGCCGGACAGGCTCCTATCCCCTTCGGTGGCGAAAAATTTTACGGGTATGGTGTGGATGCGGGGATCGTTGTATTTTTCGATAAAGATGCCCTTCCCTCTTTGAACACAGATTCATTGGCAAATATGGATACTCAATTATACCGGGAAATGAATAAGCATAAGCATAACGGCTGGAAATACGCTATGTATAATGCGGGCAATTATAACCTGGCTGCATTTACAACGGGTTTTGGTGATGGCCGTTATGCGACTTATATTGGCTTTGATGCGGCAGGCAAGCCTTGCCGTTTACTTACCGACTTTGAAATATTTGATTGGAAAAACATGTAATATTTTTATATTCTGCTATGCTTTCTGATCACGAACTCAAAGCAAACCGCCGCATTTTTTGCAATAACGGGCATCAGCATCATGTCCTTCTTTACCGCATTGCGGGCATACCTCATTTTTCTGTTCCCTGTTCCGTACAGCTAATGCCATCTCCGTTGTAACTATTCCTGTAGGCACCGCGATAATGCCATAACCCAAAAGCATGATAACGCTTGCCACAAATTTTCCCAGTGGTGTAACGGGTGAAATATCGCCATAACCCACCGTAGTAATGGTTACAATGGCCCAATAAATACAGTCCGGAATACTGGTGAAGCCGTTTTCACCATTCTCTACCAGGTACATTACACTGCCCATTATGATCACAAGCATAAGAACAACCATCATAAAAATGCTGATCTTTCGCAGGCTTCCTTTTACAGCAACGCCCAGGAACTGCATCTCGGTTAGAAAATGTGTGAGCTTGAAAATGCGAAAAATGCGCAGCAATCTTAAAGCTCGCAATACAAGGAGAGATTCGGCACCGATAAAAAATATACTCAGATACCCCGGTAAGATTGCAAGCAGGTCTATAATTCCTAAAAAACTAAGCGCATATTTCAGCGGCTGCTTAATGCTGATCAATCGAAGAATATACTCAATGGTAAATGTGAAGGTGAAGAACCATTCCAGCTTTATGAACAGCTCTCCGTGAGATAGATGCCAGCGCTTAGTACTGTCAAGCATTACTACCAGGATGCTGCCCACTATCAAAATAAGCAGCGACACATCAAATGCTTTACCGGCCGCCGTATTGGACTCATAGATTATTTCCTGAAGCCGGGTACGCCATGTGCTGTTTTGCTTTTCAACCATCCGGGTAAAATTTATTGAGGTATCGTCGTCTTAAAGATAACTGTATATAGTTTTAAAATTATTGTCGGGGCTTAAAAAGAAAAATATCCCTTTGACAATAATTTCTTTCCGGCTGTTTATAGCAATTATATGATGAGAATGAAAGGATAAAAAAATTAAAAATTGCAACCCACGATTAGGGTTGAAGAAAAACAAATTATGAATCAATGCTAAGGATTTATTTTCATCGCATTCCTTATTTTTATGCCATGATCAAATTATTTCTTTTTATATTTTTCCTCTCTTCCCTGTGCTGTTCCTGCATAACTAAAATGCAAAAAACGTTATACAGAAGAACGCATCCTGTGAGCCTTTACCGGCTCAGCTGGCTCCAAGGAAATTGGCAGGGAAGCGGCGGCACACAGCCCTTTTATGAGATCTATAAAATACAAAATGACAGCACGCTGGAAATAACTTCTTACAATTGGAACGGCAGAGACAGCTCAAACACCGTAAAAACATTTCTCAGAAAATACGGAGACGATTATTACTTAGGCAGGGAAAGAAATTGGAAGGTATTTGCATTTACTGACAGCATGATCATAATGAAGCCTGTCTACAAAGCGGCAATCGGCATCTTATGGCGGGCAAGATCTGAAAACACCTGGCAGGCTGTGATAAGAACAGCCCGTGATGAAAAGCTGTATACGATGACGAGAATAAAACATTTCAGCGCAAAGTAAATTCAATAAAAAAGGACAGGCCTTCAGCTCAAAAACGGGTTACTTTCTTTCTCCTCACCTATTGAAGTGACTGGCCCATGCCCGCTGTAAACCTTTGTTTCACCGGGCAGAATAAGCAATTTCTCTTTAATATTTCTAATAAGCTCTTCATGATCCCCGCCGGGGAGATCGGTACGCCCAATACTGTTTTTAAACAATGCGTCCCCGCTTATTACAAACTTATCCTGCTCACAATAAAAACTCAAACTGCCGGGGCTATGGCCCGGTGTAAGTAATACCTGCAACTTATCTTCACCTATATTTATCACATCTCCTTCCTGCAAATATTTGATTTCACCGGTATAATTGTCAAACGGGAGGCTGTACATAAGGCCGCTGGCAGGTGCAAAATCCAACAGGGCTTTTTCTTTTTGGTGTATCTGTAAGATAAGCCCGTAG
>JBGTJG010000231.1:0-2999 GCA_041745235.1 Ferruginibacter sp.
GGGTATATAATGCAAGTATTTTGGGAGAGCTAAGGGTAAGTAAGTATTTGCTGGAAAAGCTTCTACCCGATTTGAAAATTACTTCTTTTCGTCCCGGGCATCTGGAACATCCTTTTTCGTTACCCGAAGCATTGACAGCTACCAATTATTTATACAGTTCTTCAGTTACAGCCAATAGTGTTCAAACCCATCTTCCATATATGGCGATGTATAGCAGGGACTACAGCAGCGAAACACAAATAGTTGAAATACCCATCACTATTGAAGATGAAGCAGGTGCTCCGCTGCTTAACCGCCTGGATAGTGCATTATTTGTTGCGGGTAAATTAAGTAAATACGGTGGTGTGATGAATGTGCTGATACATACTGATATCACCGGCCAAAAATTTGAATTTGAACAAAAATTAATTATGGCGCTTAAACCAACTGCGTGGACAGGAACCATTCGGGAATTGGGAAATTGGTGGGCTGTGCGTAATCAGTTGATCATAAAAGTAAAAGCAGTTAAAGGTAATTACGAGATTACAGTTACAAATCCTGCTGATGATGGAGCAAAAGGCCTGTGTTTGCAGATTCCGAAAGGATGGCTGCTTGTAAATGAGAGTGAAGAAACCTATCAGGAAAACAATGCTGTGATTATTAAAATTATGCCGGGTAATTCTACCAAAACAATTAGATTTAAATAGTAATTCAGAATGTTCAGAATCAAGAATGGAAATTATCCGAAAGCGTTCTCCGCCACGGTAGGACTTCCCCTATCTATCCGCAGAGTTATTTAAAAAACCACCCGTCGCATTTTCTATCCGTTGAGTTAAGGCGTAGCCGTCTCTACGGATGGAAAATAAAAGAGAGACTTAGTCTTAATACGAATTTCAGCCCCGGAAGGCGAGGAGCGTTACTCACTATCTGTACTGTAGCTAAGTAATATCAATGCTCACAATTATTTATGGAACCGCAATAAAGGATTCCACTTCAAAACAGAGGCGGTGAAAATTGAGGCCATTCACAAATACGCTCAGAATTCATGAGTTGAATGTACACCAAAGGATTCGTCACCATTAAACATACATGGAATTATAATTCGTTCAACCCCGTCGGTTAGAAAACCGGACGGGGGCGGGAAAACTCTTGAGTCTCGCTAATACCTTTTCATCTTCCCGATAACAGTCTCAAGCGAGGTTTTCAATTTTGCTATCGCACCTTCCACTGCCCGTTCGTTTGTTTCTGCAATATTTATAACGGCGATGGGTTGTTTTCCTTCAAGGCGGGCTTCCAGCATGCATCTTTTATCTGCCTCTCCGCTTTTATTCCCGTTCTCATCAGATAGGTGAAATTCTATCCGAGTTATTTTATCATCGAACCTGGCCAACTCGTTATTAATTAATGAAGTGAAGTATGCAGCTGTTTTTTCATTTACTTCAATGTTTTTATCGGTATTAATTTGTATGATCATTTGTATCTGTTTTTCAATTTAAATTATGTAGTTAAAGTTTTTATCAGCCATTATCCGGGGCTATATTTTAAATTTATTTTATTTAAATGCTGAATCAATATCTGTAAATAGCTGCTATCCCTGTTTTTGAAGGCATATTTTCCTGAGGGATCACCCAAACCTGACCGCCCATCTTTGTCACCAGTTCACCGATATCATCAAGCACGTCGTCTGTATCGGGATTACTTAAATTACCCATTTTTACTTCGCCGGTACTCATGTCTGTTATTTTACCTGCTACCGCACAACCGCTCTGCAGCATTAGAGTATCTATTCTGCCTGCAGCAGCAGCCCCGGCAACTGTTATAATATCATCGCTTCCTGTACCATCGGCTTTTGCCTGCTCAAACCTTGCTGCCATTGCGGAAAGCCTCCGGTCATATTCCGGTTGCATTATTTCCCAAGCCATAGTGTTCAGTTTCTCTTCAGTAACACCTTTATAATTTATCTCAATACCTTTTGATAATAACATAGGGTTGTCACTCACTTTGTGAAAAAGGTTTTGGTGTTCAGTTAATGAGGCAAGTATTAACGGCAAGCCTGAAGGCTTTGAATAATGTTCGTATATTCTTTCTGAGCTGATGCGAAAGAATCGTTCTGTATCAATCTCCGTTTCGTCTTTTTTGCTACCATGCCCATGGTGCATAGTATGGCTTTCCCCGCCAATTCCGCCGTAAGAAGCCACGGTAGAATGACTTTCAGTTAATTGATATCCCAATGCTTCTTCCATAGTTTTAGAAACAGATGAAGGAAGTTTTACTTCAGCAATAGAGTGGCGGTTACCTTCAAACAGTTTCAGATCATGCAGGCTGATGCCGAGTACCTGGTACCGGTCTACGGTTTGTAAATATTTTCTCAATGGTTTGGTGTGAAAGCTATCTGCAACTACCGCAAATTCATTGACGGGAACTTGCAGGCCGATCGTTTTGAAGACGCCTTTTGAACTTAATACAGCAAGACCTTCCGTAGTACAATTCCAAAAATCCGCATCATCAGCCAGTTTTTGAAAAGGCTTCATATGTTCTTTTGTTTCTGATGCGGAGTATTGCAGCAATAATGAATCTTCAAGCTCCTTACAGAGATTTTTAAACCTTATCGGATCCTTCTCGTTTGCAGGATGGCTGCGATGCGTAGGCATATAAAGAGAGATGCACGGTGAGCCGGAAATACTTGCTAATTCCTGTATCAATTGTGTATTTAATGTATCTGTCATAATAGATTTTTTTATTTAATGCTGTTAATTGTATCAGAACAAACCTGTAACACAGCCATAAGAAATTCAGTTTTTAAATGGGAATAACCTGTTCCGAATGCTTAGATTTAATTGCAGGCTTGAAATTAATATTGAATGGAATTGATTTTTTATGCTCAACTCTTATAGACAGGCTATCAGCAGTACTCAATGATCTTTTATTATTCTCCTTTTGCCGCGAAACAGCTATCGGGTTTCCGAAAAGGTAAAAGAATCTCATTCGCCATGTTTTAGCAGCTCTGATGTCATGGTATA
>JBGTJG010000232.1:0-3474 GCA_041745235.1 Ferruginibacter sp.
ACTGTTCCTGAAACGATGATAGATGCACCCCGTTTTTTAAAAGACGGTCAGGAGGTAATGGTTTCCGTAAACGGAGATACAGAATTACCAATGGCTGTGGAACTTCCGGACAAAATTGTTTTGCTTGTAACTTACAGTGAGCCCGGTATGAGAGGCGATACTGCAACTAAAACACTTAAACCCTGCACAGTGGAAACAGGAGCTACCGTAAATGTTCCTTTATTTGTGAATGAAGGGGAACTTATTAGAATTCTGGCAAAAACCGGTGAATACGTAGAGAGAGTGAAAAGCTAATAATTGATAATTATAGAATGGATAATGGCAGGAGCTGTTATCCATTTTTGTTTTATGGAGGAAATTTTAGAAATTTTAAAGTTATTTGACCTTTTACACAAAAATGAGGGGTTTTATGACCTTTTATGCCGATAATAGTTCATTTCATGAATTAATCATTCCCTATCTTAGCCGCCCGTTTCAATTTTGAAATTCACCATTTAATGAACTAACATGGACATTAAACAAATTCAAGAGCTGGTTAAGCTCATTAATAAAACTTCTATTGGTGAGATCACCATTGAAGAGGATGGTACCAAGATCACTATCAAACAAAAAAAAGACCCTTGTCAGAAGATATATACCGGTGGCGGTTTCAGTAATAATGCCCCGCAACAGGCAGCGGCACCTGCTCCTGCTCCTGCACCTTCAGCACCGGTTTCGGCGCCACCTGCAGCAGAGCCGAAAGCAGACAATTTAATTACGATCAAAAGCCCCATGATCGGTACGTTTTACCGCCAGTCGGGCCCGGATAAACCTTTGCTGATTAATGTAGGTGATGAAGTAACGCCCGGTAAAGTGGTTTGCATCATTGAAGCCATGAAACTTTTCAATGAAATAGAATGTGAGGTAAAGGGTAAGATCGTAAAAGTTCTTGTAGAAGATGCAAATCCTGTTGAATATGATCAGCCCTTGTTTTTGGTTGACCCTTCTTAATAAGTTTCAAATCTAAATTACTATGTTCAAGAAGATATTAATTGCAAACCGCGGCGAAATTGCATTAAGGATCATACGCACCTGCAAGGAAATGGGAATTAAAACCATTGCGGTTTATTCAACAGCAGATAAAGACAGTCTCCACGTAAAGTTTGCAGATGAAGCAGTGTGCATAGGAAAACCTTCAAGTGCAGACAGTTACCTGAATGTGGCTCATATTATGGCTGCTGCTGAGATCACCAATGCAGATGCAATCCATCCCGGATATGGTTTTTTAGCAGAGAACAGCAAGTTTGCAAAGATCTGCGGTGACCATGGTATAAAATTTATCGGCCCCACTCCGGACATGATAAATGCGATGGGCGATAAAGTAACGGCGAAAGCTACCATGATAAAAGCGGGCGTACCTGTTGTACCGGGCGTAGAAGGTTTACTGGAAAATATTGAACATGCTAAATGGGCTGCAAAAGAAATAGGTTATCCGGTTATACTAAAAGCAACAGCCGGCGGTGGCGGTAAAGGCATGCGTGTGGTATGGGAAGAAAGCGAGCTTGAAAAGAATTTGGACAATGCGAAAACGGAAGCTGCTGCTTCATTTAAGAATGACGGTATTTATATGGAGAAGTTTGTGGAAGAGCCACGCCATATAGAGATACAGGTAGCAGGAGATCAATACGGTAATGTATGCCACCTCAGCGAGCGTGATTGCTCTATACAACGCAGGCACCAGAAGCTGGTAGAAGAATCGCCATCACCTTTTATGACGGATGAGCTCCGCGAAAGAATGGGTAATGCTGCCATCAAAGCTGCACAGGCGATCAATTATGAGAGCGTAGGCACAATAGAGTTTTTGGTAGATAAGCACCGGGACTTTTTCTTTATGGAAATGAATACCAGGATACAGGTAGAGCATTGTGTAACGGAAGAAGTTATCAATTACGATCTTATAAAAGAACAGATTAAAATAGCAGCCGGTGAAAAAGTAAGCGGCCGCAATTATTATCCGCAGATGCACGCTATTGAATGCCGGATAAATGCAGAAGATCCCTATAACGATTTTCGCCCTTCACCGGGTAAGATAACGGTACTGCATCAACCCAGCGGGCATGGCGTGCGTGTGGACAGTCATGTATATGCGGGTTATGTTATTCCGCCATATTATGACAGTATGATCGGCAAGCTCATATCTGTAGCTCAAACACGTGAAGAAGCGATCAATACAATGTATCGTGCACTCAGTGAATACGTTATTGAGGGTGTGAAAACTACCATTCCTTTCCATTTGCAATTGATGCAGAACGAGGATTTTAAAAGCGGAAATTTCACCACGAAGTTCCTGGATACTTTTAAAATGCAATAAAGAATGCATGTTCTCCAACAAAGAAATTGAGCAATATTATGACCTGAGCCAAACGCATTATAAACGTGTTTGGAAACTTAAACAAAGCCGTTCCCTTCATTACGGATATTGGGATGGCTCCACGAACAATCTTCACGAAGCATTACAGAATATCAATAAAGTTCTTGCAGGTAAAGCAAAGATCGCAGAGAAGGACCGCGTTTTAGATGCCGGCTGCGGTATAGGCGGATCATCTTTGTGGCTGGCAAAAAATATTGGCTGCAGTGTATCAGGTATAAGTCTGAGTGCTAAGCAGGTTGCTACTGCTCAGGCCTTAGCAGTTCAGGAATCATTATCAGAAAAAGCAGGTTTCTCCCAACAGGATTTTACGAATACCGCATTTGCAGATGAAAGTTTTGACATTGTATGGGCAATAGAAAGTGTATGCCATGCACCGGATAAGTCTTTGTTTCTTAAAGAAGCTTTTCGGGTTCTTAAAAAAGGCGGAAGGCTTATCCTTGCCGATTTTTTTCAAAAAGAAAATCTTGAAGGAAATGATGCTCTGCTCATCAAGCAATGGGCAGATGGCTGGGCGATCGATGATTTTGCAGAATTAAATGCCTTTAAAATTGAGATGGTCACAGCGGGATTTATTCATACAAAAGAAGAAGATGCTACAAAACATATTTTACCCTCTGCAAAACGATTATACAGGGCCTGGTTTCCCGGTGTTGTCGGTGGATTTCTTTACGGTTTGCTGCATAGAAAACCTACGGTGTTTGGTAAAAAAAATATCCGAACTGCATATCTGCAGTATAAAACTTTGAAGAAAAATTTGTGGACGTATAATATTTGTCTGGCGGAGAAATCAATATAATTTAGCCGCAGAATCAAATTAAATCATTTAAAGTGTCGTGATTTGAAAAGTATTAAAATACTTCAAGTGAATCTGAAGCAATAAAGTCAGCTTTAAATTACCGAAGCTGACTTTTTAAATTTCTAATCTATTTATTGCTTTACAATTTTTATTACTTGTGCACCTTCTATTTTTAAGAAGTATGTACCTCTGGAATAATCTGATATATTTATTGTAAATGATGGGCTGTTTATATTTATACTTTGCAACATGACACCTTGGATACTGG
>JBGTJG010000233.1:0-3075 GCA_041745235.1 Ferruginibacter sp.
CGAAGATCAGCGCACAACAAGGATTCAGTTGCCGTATCCGCATCTTTTTCACTGCAACCGATCTTAAGAAAAATGGCTTTTGCAAATGCGGAAAGTTTCTGATGTGAAAACAATTGATCCATGGGGCGAAGATAGGAAAAGGACCATCGACGAACGACCACCGACAAAGGACAAACTCTCTTAAAATTCTGAATTCTGATTTTTAGCGAATAACCAATTAATTTGCAGCCATGCAGCAATACCTTTCTCTTCTGAAGCATATTATTGAAACCGGCACCGATAAAGCTGATCGCACGGGAACAGGCACACGGAGTGTATTCGGCCATCAGCTTAGGTTCAATCTGCAGGAAGGGTTTCCATTGGTAACTACTAAAAAAGTGCATCTTAAAAGCATCATTTACGAGCTGCTTTGGTTTCTACAGGGGAATACTAACATAGGATACCTTACAGATAACGGCGTAAAAATCTGGGATGAGTGGGCAGATGAGAACGGTGACCTTGGCCCGGTTTACGGTAAGCAATGGCGAAGCTGGGAAGGTGCAAACGGTGTGGAAACAGACCAGGTAAAAGATGTTATCGATCAGCTTAAAAATAATCCGGATAGCCGCCGCATCATTATCAGTGCATGGAATGTAGCAGACCTGCCCAAAATGAAATTGATGCCCTGCCATTGTTTGTTCCAGTTTTATACAAGTGCACCTGATGCAAACGGCAGGAGAAAATTGAGCTGCCAGTTATACCAACGCAGTGCAGATGTATTTCTGGGTGTGCCTTTTAATATTGCTTCTTATGCATTATTAACCATGATGATCGCACAGGTTTGCGATATGGATGCCGGTGATTTTGTCCATACATTCGGTGATGTGCATTTGTACAGCAATCATTTTGAACAGGCAAATCTGCAACTTGCGAGAACGCCGTTTCCTTCGCCACAGATGAAACTGAATAGTGAAGTGAAAGACATATTTAATTTTAAGTACGAAGATTTTGAACTGTGGAATTACGAATCTCACCCCGGAATAAAAGCGCAGGTAGCTGTATAAGTTTTGGTTCTATTGTGAATGCGAACGATTAATAAATTATCAATTGTACATTAATAAATTATCCATTAAAAAATGACCATTTCCATGATTGTGGCTGCTTCGGAAAATAACGCAATCGGCAAAGACAATAAATTACCCTGGCACCAACCCGCAGACCTTAAGTTTTTCAAAAACACAACTTGGGGGATGCCGATCATTATGGGCAGGAAAACCTTTGAGGCAATGGGTAAAGCACTTCCGGGCAGAACAAATATTGTAATTACCTCAAACATTGATTGGCAGAGTGAAGGAGCAACTGTTGTGCAAAGTATAGATAAGGCTCTGCTTGCTGCAGAAGAAACCAATTGCAAAGAGGCATTTATTACCGGCGGCGGTGAAATATTTAAACAGACAATGTCCATTGCAGAAAAAATTTATCTCACACGGATACATGCTGATATAGAAGGAGATGTTTTTTTTCCGGAAATTGACGAATCAATCTGGATGAAAGATTTTGAAAAAGAATTAAAAGCAGATGAAAAGAACAAGCTTGATATGTCTTTTCAGACGTGGGTAAAAAAACCAACAGCTTAACTTTAAACAGAAATTCTTTTTTGTATACACCCTTACAACTTGCAAAAAAATACATCGGTTATTATCTTTCCGCATCTAACGGAAAAGGCCATGGTATTCATTCCCCATTTCTGTTCGACTTTGTAAAATTTGTGCTTAACGATCGGAAAGATTATGATGTTTATCACAAAGCAGAAGCAGTAAGAAAACAACTTTTAAAGAATGCGGAGATCATTGAAGTAGAAGATTTTGGTGCGGGATCAACAGTTTTTAAAACAAAAAAAAGAAAGATATCAGATATTGCAGCCACCTCGCTTAAGCCCAAAAAGTACAGCCGTTTACTTTTCAGGATTGTGCAATATTACAAAACGCAAAATGTTCTCGAGCTGGGTACTTCTCTGGGTGTGACGACTGCATATCTCGCCTCAGGAGATAATAAACCTGCTGTAACAACAATGGAAGGATCGGTTAATATTGCCGATGTAGCAAAGGCAAACTTTCAACAACTCGGACTGAACAATATTAAAATCCAAACGGGCAATTTTGAAAAAACGCTTCACCCGTTATTACAACACGCTGGAAAAATAGATCTTGCTTTTCTGGATGGAAACCACCGAAAAATTCCTACGCTGAAATACTTCGAACAAATTCTTGCATCCTCACATGAAAATACCATTCTTGTTTTCGATGATATACACTGGAGCAGGGAAATGGAAGAAGCCTGGGCAGAAATTAAAGAACACTATGATATAACACTCAGCATAGATCTCTTTTTTATCGGCATCGTTTTCCTCCGGAAAGATTTTAAAGCAAAGCAGCATTTTACCATCAGGTTTTAAATTTTCATATCTTACAAGCAATAATTTATTTATGACCATCGGAGTTTTAAAAGAACCGAATAATGAAACTAGGGTTTCATTGCTTCCGGAACATATTGCAGCATTAAAAAAGCAACAGGTAAACGTAATCGTTGAAAAATCAGCAGGTGAAAAAGCGTTTGCTTCTGATGAGCAATATGTAAATGCCGGGACGACTGTAGGATCAAGAATAGAAGTGCTGCAAAATGCAGATATCATTCTTTCTATTAGTCCGCTGTCAACAGAAGATATTACTCAATGTAAATCCAAAGTATTTTTAGGGCTTTATCAACCTTTGTTCAATTCTGCTTACATAAAAGATCTGAGTCACAAAAATCTCACGATTTTCAGCATTGATATGCTGCCCCGTACTACACGTGCCCAAAGCATGGATGTGCTCAGCAGCCAAGCAAACATTGCCGGATACAAAGCTGTATTGCTCGCAGCAAATCGATTCCCAAAATACTTCCCGATGTTTATGACTGCAGCGGGCAGTATTCCCCCGGCAAAATTATTAATATTGGGCGCAGGGGTGGCAGGTTTGCAGGCTATTGCTACAGCAAAAAGGTTGGGCGCTGTTGTAGAAGTTTTTGATACACGCCCTGCAGTGAAGGAAGAGGTAA
>JBGTJG010000234.1:0-2318 GCA_041745235.1 Ferruginibacter sp.
TTGCTTTAATAATATAAGAAAGGGCCAGTTTAGAACAATATACGGTGCCGAGGTAATTAATATCCATCACAGTTTTGAACACTGAAATATCAGTCTCCTTTAATTCTCCGTGCATAGATATTCCCGCATTGTTTATAAGGATATCTATCCCCCCGAATTTCTCCGCTGCAGATTCAATAAAATTCCTGCAATCCTCATAGTTGCTTACATCTGCAACCATAGTATGTAACGCATGAGAATTTTTTTCTTTGAGCAAATTCAATTTTTCAGCCTGTCTTCCGCATGTTGCTACGTTAGCACCTGCCGCCAGTAAGAATTCTACAAGAGCCTTGCCTATGCCATCGCTCCCGCCCGTTACAACAATCGTCCTGCCTTGAAAATATTCGTTCATTATGAAAACAAATGCCTGAAAAAGAATTCAAATATATGAACTCCTGATTGTACGATACCTGTGCACGCGTTGTAACGGTGAATAATATTCCGGGATAATTTGGCGAAAGAAATTCTTGTGAACCTAAAATTTCAATAATGGCTGTTAAAAAATAAGGCGGCAGAAAATCATCAAATTATAAATATACTGCAGGCGCTACAGTAAGCGGAGGAAATAAATCAACAAGTGAAGGGTAAAGAGACGGCGGCGAGTCAAGCGGAGGAGTAAGCACTTCTAAAGCAAGGATGGCTAAATCATCAAAATCAAAAACCGGCGGTTCAGGAAAGAGTTGATATATATCTTCAATTTACCTGATCAGTTATATGCGGAATCTGACAGCGGAGTCAACAGGTAAACCTTTTTCATGCCTGCAGCTTTCAGTAAGTAGCAATAAAAAGCCCGCAATCAAATGACTGCGGGCTTTTTATTGTGAACTGGCTGGGACTCGAACCCAGGGCCCATACATTAAAAGTGTATTGCTCTACCAACTGAGCTACCAATTCATCCTGTTCCTTTTAAAAGGAGTGCAAAAATAAGGCAAAAAGATATTGTACCAAAGTATTTTTGAAAAGATTTTCAACAGATTTTATCGTGTAATAAATCCGGGTTCATAACCGGCATTATTTTCTAAGGTTGATAACTATGCCGGATAATACTTTAAATGATATAATACCAGTTCAGGAAACAGGTGCTAAAAGCGATACTTATGCGTTTAAGAATCTTAATAACGAAACTGATGCCAAGGCCTTCTTTCAGGTTGTGAGCAACAGGTTGAAAAATGTAAATGTCTGGGAGAAATATACGGGAGACATTACTGCAGATTTTAAATTATTCGACGAACACGGCCATGAAGCAGATCGAACTGTTCAGAAATCTGATTATTTCCGGATCGATGTCCCCGGACCGGGCACTATTGCGGGCAACGGTTACGATTGGGTACAGGTGGAAGCGATCGAAGAATCTGCTTCGCCGGGAGAAGAAGTTATAATGATGCGCGTGAGGCCTGCAAGAAACCCTACAGACGAAAAAACTGATACTGCTCATTTTTTTACTGAAGATTCTACCAGTTCTTTTATTGTAAAACGTGTTAATGAAATTGTTTCAGCAGAAGTGCATGGGCGGAATGAAAAGGTAAACGTAGGAACAGGTAATATTTTAGATAAGGCAAGAAATGCCCTTGCGGGTGCTGCTGCTATTGCAGGGGTATCTAAAATGCAATGGAAAAGCCTCACTAAGGGTCTTATAGAATATACGGAAGAATTATAAGGCCAATAAACTGCAACCCCTCATATCACTGTTTTCAATGCGCCCGGTTATTTCAAACTTACCGGAGTGGTATAATGTCCCTGCATCGTCAGTGGCTATAAAGGAACAACTGTAGAGGTTTGCAAGGTCGATAATGTTAACGGCGCCGGATTTTTTTTGCCCCGGTAAAAGTTGTGACGTGATTTCAAAAGGATCATCCTCGCTGCGCAGGAGGATCTTCATTGATACAGGACAGGAAAATAATCCTTCTCCTGCTGAATAAGATTGCGAGAGCAATTCTGTCATTCCATACTCTGAATGAATTTCGCTGACTCCGAAACCCGATCTGAGCCTCTCATGTACCTTTATTCTCGTTAGCTCAATCCTTCTGCCTTTCATTCCCCCTGTTTCCATCACGATGGTATGTTTAAGATCCATTTTATGCCGTTCTGCAAAGTCGATCAATGCATAAGTAACACCGATGAGTAAGGTCGGCTGACGGGCATTTTCATTTTCCAGAAGCAGCTCCTTTAATTTGTCGTGATCATTTAAATAAAAGCCGCTGTTTTCGTTTTCAGATCTGAGGATCAGATTTTGCACCATGTAGACCAGAGAAGATTGGCCTCTTTCCAGATATGACGGC
>JBGTJG010000235.1:0-18862 GCA_041745235.1 Ferruginibacter sp.
CCGGGTGTGAGCCGCAGTGCTGCATCTATTATTGGCGGCATGCAACAAAAACTCACACGTAATACTGCGGCCGAATTTTCCTTTTTTCTGGCAGTGCCCACCATGCTGGCCGCTACAGGATATAAGCTGTTGAAATATTACGGGGATACGGGTGGTTTCTCATCAGAAGAAATAAAATTGCTTGCAGTAGGAAATATAGTTGCCTTTATCGTAGCTATTCTGGCGATCAGATTCTTCATCGGGTTTGTAAAAAAATACGGTTTCAGGATTTGGGGTATATACCGCATTATAGCCGGATTAATACTGCTGTTTTTAATTTACAACGGATACATTGAAGGATAAAATCTGCATTTCAATTAATAATTATTAATTTTTCATTCTTAATTACCAAGAATGCAGACTGCTTCTAAAAAGGTTATCAACGGCTGGGCCATGTTTGACTGGGCAAATTCCGTTTATAATCTTGTTATCACTTCTACCATTTTCCCCGCGTATTATGAAAGCATCACAAAGCAGGACGGTGATGATAAAGTGGTCTTCCTTGGCAGAACGTTTGTAAATACCGCATTGTATAATTATGCAATGGCGATTGCTATATTGATTGTTGCTTTTCTTATACCTATACTTTCTTCTATCGCAGATTACAAAGGAAATAAAAAGTCTTTCATGCGCTTCTTCAGTACTACAGGTGCGCTGGCGTGTGGGTTCCTGTATTTTTTTAAAACAGAAGCATCTCTGGATATTGCAATCCTTTGCATGATCATAGCCTGTATCGGTTATTGGGCAAGCCTCGTATTTTATAATGCCTACCTCCCGGAAATAGCGGCTGAGGAAGACAGAGATATGGTGAGTGCAAAGGGTTTTACGATGGGCTACATCGGGAGTGTACTTCTGCAGGTTGCTTGTCTTGTATTGGTTTTTACGATGGCTGATGGCGCACTTGCTGCACAGTTATCATTTTTGCTTGTAGGGATCTGGTGGCTTATATGGAGCCAATATTCACTTGCCCGCCTTCCGCAGGGAATGCCCGCAGCCCACCGGCCTGATAAAAGCATTTTTGCAAACGGGTTTATTGAATTAAAAAAGGTTTACGCACAGGTGAAAAAAATGCCGGTTCTTAAAAGATTTCTTGCTTCCTTTTTCTTTTATAATATGGGTGTGCAAACAGTAATGCTCGCTGCAGCGCTGTTTGGTGCGAAGGAACTGAATATGCCAACACAAAGCCTTATTATCACTATACTTATTATCCAACTTGTGGCTATAGCGGGGGCATATTTGATGGCGAAACTTGCGGGAAGATACGGCAATTTAGATGTGCTTGCATTTGTAGTGGTTGTCTGGATATTTATTTGTGTGGCTGCATATTATACTACTACAACCATCCAATTTTATTGCATAGCAGCGGCAGTAGGTTTAGTAATGGGCGGTATCCAATCCCTAAGCAGGAGTACTTACAGCAAGCTTATGCCACCCACAAAAGATACCGCATCATTCTTCAGTTTTTTTGATACGACAGAAAAGATTGCTATAGTTATTGGCATGTTTACATTCGGACTGCTTGAAGAAATTACCGGCAGCATGCGAAACAGTGTTCTTGCCATCATGATCTTCTTTATCATCGGGCTTATCTTTTTATTCATAACCATTTCAGCTCAGAAAAAAAGCAACCTTCAACAATCAGCATCATGAATCTTTATACAATAAACACGGGGAACTTTAAACTGGACGGCGGCGCCATGTTTGGCGTAGTGCCTAAAAGCATTTGGCACAAAATAAACCCTGCCGATGAAAATAATATGTGCAGCTGGGCGCTGCGTTGTCTTCTTATTCAGGACGGCGATCGCCTGACATTAGTGGATACCGGTATGGGAAACAAACAGGATGCAAAGTTCTTTGGTCATTATTATATGCATGGTGAGGATACAATGGAAAAATCACTGGCTGCAAACGGCTTCACAACAAATGATATTACAGATGTGATTCTTACCCACCTTCATTTTGATCATTGCGGCGGAGCAATAAAAAGAGAAGGCGATAGACTTGTCCCTGCATTTAAAGATGCAATTTACTGGAGCAATCAAAGACATTGGAAATGGGCAACAGAACCGAATGACCGGGAAAAAGCTTCTTTTCTGAAAGAAAATATCTTACCGATCGAAGATAGCGGGCAATTAAGGTTTATTGACAAACATGCAAATGATTTCCCCCCTAATATTTTGATTCGCCAGGCATTCGGTCACACGGAAGCAATGATGCTCCCGCAGATAAAATATAAAGGGAGAACCATCCTTTATATGGCAGACCTACTCCCTTCTGCATGGCATATTCCGTTGCCTTACATTATGGGGTATGATATGTTTCCGCTAACTACTCTCACAGAAAAAAAATCCTTTCTTACGGAGGCCCAACAGAATGATTATGTATTATTTTTTGAGCATGATCCTTTGATCGAATGCTGTACACTGCAGAAGACAGAGAAAGGGATCAGAATGAAGGATTATTTTAAGCTGAGCGATCTGTAATTACCTGAAAGAAATTAAAGAAGTCATGGGATACCTTAAACCCGAATAACCCATCATATCCACTTTTATCTTTCCTACGGAAATGGGACTTTCTACGCGAAGTATTACACGGTTCGGATCATCGCTTACCCATGCTGTCATTTTTTCTCCGCCGGTAAAAATAGTTCCTTTTACGAGGAGCGGTTTGAACTTTATTGCGTTAAACTTACCGTACTGCGTTTTAATTTTTTCTTTGCCCATGTATCGTATGTAAAGATGATACACTTCATCATCCAGGAACATGTCAAAAGGGATCTTATCTCCGGGCTTATACCTGTTCCAGTCTATATTTCGTGCATAATACATGGCACTCACCACATCCTGCATACAATCTGTAATTTTAAAAACCCCTTTTGTACTTACCGCGGTATTTGCATTCTGGTTGAAGGTTACATTTTCATATTTCTTATAATTTCCTTCCTGCACATTTCTTACAAATTTGTACGGGGTAAGTGTGGCGGTATCTATATAACTCTCATAACGGTCCCTTACTTTAAAAAAATTATCAAAGAAGGAATATGTTTTTCCCTCACCTACCATATGATATACGGGCTTACCGTTAAATCTCGCAAGCGTTGCGTTAAAGGTAGCTTCACCCGCACCAATGTATGCACCGGCCGCGTTATAAAAAACCTTCATCACGAGCTTTTCCCCTGCACGAAATGCGGTGTTCCGTATGCCGCAAAATTCTGATTTCTGCGCAAAAGAAAAAGAAGGAGATAAAACACTTAAAAAGAGTATTGCAAAACTTAACCTTGTAAACCTTTTCATTTTTCTTTTAAAATTTTAAGTCCGAATATCAGCAGGCTTCCTGCTATTGCAGGGATAACCAGATTAATGATCCAAATACCTAACGATGCCGCCTGAATGCCTAAAAGATTATTACTGTACAACTGTAATACCTGCACACCCAGAGCAGCACGTAACGGGAGTTCAGTAAAACCAATTGTTGGTGCCATTGCCATGATCAGGTAAAATACAGTGAGTAATCTTATACAGGTGAAGAAGTCTATCTCTACCTCCATTACTTTCAGCAACAGCACGTATTGCAAAATAAACACCATGTACCTTAAAAATGATAAAAAAAGGATTCTTAACAATTGTTTACGTGAAAAGGTCTTTAACAGAATAAGGTGATTTGAAAAAGTTTTAAGGAAATGAATTTTAGAAATAAGCTTTACCAGAAAACCGGATCTGAAGTATAGGAGAAGCGTGATGAACGAGGCAACAACACCGGCCAGTAAAAATAAGTTTCCTGTATAACCCGGCAAAGCCTTAAAAAGTTCCTGATCGTTTCCAAACCTTACCAAATAAAGCAATCCCAATGAACCCATAAATAACGTAATAAATAACTGGCTTATACTGCCAAGGATATTTAAAGGGATTGCATCCAGTCTGTTTTGAGGCTTTAGAAAAAGTATGCGGCCACCGTATTCTCCTACACGGTAAGGCGTGATCATAGTGATACTGCAACCAGCCAGTACACTCTTAAAGGCCTTAAGGAAAGAAACATCTTCAAGTGGCTTTAGTTGCAGTTGCCATTTTCTTGCTTCAAGTCCCCAATTTAAAACCATTATAATAACCGCAAACCATAATGCAGGATCAAGGAAACTTTGTTTTATACCAGCCCATCTCTCTGCAAGATCCGACTGATGGGTGACTTGATTGTATAAGCTCCATGACAGCAGGATGAATACGACAGGTCCCAATACTTTGTTGAAGAATATTTTGATACTTTTGTTCAGCTGCAGATTTTCGACAAAAATAACCTCCCCCGTGCAAAGCGATTCAAAAATAATTTTAGGTATAGATCCCGGAACAATTGTAATGGGTTACGGAATAATTGCTGTGAAAGGTAAAAATATTTCACTCGTAGAAATGGGAGTTCTGCGGCTTTCAGCAAAGCTGGATGCTTATGAACGGCTTCAACAAATTCATGAAAAAGTTTGCAGGCTTATCCTTGCAACCAAACCAGACAGCTTCGCAATAGAAGCACCTTTCTTCGGAAAAAATGTACAGAGCATGCTTAAACTTGGCAGGGCACAGGGTGTGGCAATTGCCGCAGCCATGCAGGCAAACATACCTGTAACGGAATACTCTCCTAAAAAAATTAAACAGTCCATTACGGGAAACGGTAACGCGGATAAATTACAGGTACTGAAAATGCTGCAGACGATCCTGAAGTTTGATGACGACCCTAAAAAATTAGATGCTTCTGATGCTCTGGCTGCCGCAGTTTGTCATCATTTCCAGGAGAGTAATATCTTGTTAATAGGTGGCGGCGGTAAAAATGACTGGAAAAGCTTTGTTGCCAAAAATCCCGGCAGAGTAAAATAATCTCAGAGGTTATTCACTATCTTCTCCTGTATGTCCTTCATTTCATCAGGATCTATTCTTAATTTCTCGCGTGTAAAATTCAAATCATCGGCAGAATTGATAGGTACCAGATGCATATGTGCATGCGGCACTTCGAGGCCTATCACACTTATACCGCATCTTCTGCACTCAAAGGATTTTTCAATTGCGGCAGCTACAGGTTTTGCAAATAGCAGCATATTGCTCAGATAATTATCCGGGAGATCAAATAACTTATCTATTTCCTGCTTCGGAACAACAAGGACATGACCTCTCACGAGCGGGAATACATCAAGAAATGCTATAAAGAAATCATCTTCCTTTATTTTGTAAGAAGGAATTTCACCGGAAATTATTTTAGAGAAGATGCTCATTATATTATCAGATAGATATGTCTTCTACTTTAAACATAAGAACCCCTGCCGGTACAATAACTTCTGCCACTTCTCCTTTTACTTTTCCAAGGAGGCCTTTTCCGATAGGCGATGTAACAGATATTTTTCCGATTTTAAGATCTGCTTCACTTTCTGACACGATCTGATATGTGACGCTTTTTTTGGTATTCATATTTGTAAGGGTAACTTTAGTAAGGATGCTTACCCTGCTTGTGTCAATGCTGGCTTCGTCTATTATCCGCGCATTAGCCAATGCATCTTCGAGGTTCTTCATTTTAGCTTCAAGCATTCCCTGCGCTTCTTTTGCCGCATCATACTCCGCATTCTCCTTCAGGTCTCCTTTCTCTCTTGCTTCTGCTATAGCTGCACTGGCGGCCGGCCTTTCTACAGACTTCAGGTGATGGAACTCAGCCTGCATTTTATCATAGGTTTCCTGAGTTACATAATTGGCTTCAGACATAAAAAAAAGTTTAGCATTAATTAAAAAAAATACAACGCCCCGGATGGCGGGCGTTGCACTTGTTACAAATATAGTGAAAAGGCGTTTTATAGGAACAGAATCATTAGTGGCTGATAGCTGCCACCTTGGCAAGGATCACTTCGCTCATTTTACGAAATGCCTCATGCGTGTATCCGGCTATATGGGGCGTAATGAGCACATTTTCATTATTCAGCAACCGATCAAGTTGTTCCTGTTGCAAACGTGAGAGCGATTCCAACTTTTCATTCTCCAATACATCTAAAGCAGCACCGCTAATTAGATTATTGTCCAGTGCTTGTATAAGTGATGAGGTTTCTATTATGTTGCCCCTTGCAGTATTAAGTATGAACGGTTTATTCTGAAGTTTATCAAAGAAAACATCATCGGCCATACCTTTGGTTTCTTTACTGAGGGGCACATGAAAGCTGATCACATCCGCATATCGGCAAATCTGATCAATATCCGCCTCTCGTATAAATTTTCCGCCGAATCCCGTTTTATATTTATCATAAGCAAGCATTGTCACATTGAAAGATGAAAGCAGGTTGGCAAATGCTTTTCCTGTATTTCCGTACCCGATCAGTCCGATCGTCATGCCGTTAATTTCTCTGCCGCGGTTTTCGTTTCTGAGCCATTGTCCCTGCTTTACTTCTGCTGCACTTTTAGTTATCCTGTTCATCAGGTTCAGTAACATCCCGAGCGCATGTTCTGCTACTGCATTCCGGTTTCCTTCCGGGCTGCTGAGGCAAATAATATTTTTAGAAGCAGCATATGAGGTATCTATATTTTCCATGCCGCTTCCGAGCCGTCCAATCCATTTTAAACCCGGTGCATTAGTCAACAATTCTTTATCTACCCGAAGGCCCGTCGTTACGATCAATCCCTCCGCTGCAGATATCTTTGTAAGGAGTTCGTCGTAGCTTATATCAGGTACATACATTACCTCGTAGCCTCTTGCTTTAAAAGTTTCTGTAAGTACAGGATGAACTAATGCTGTTACTATAATCATTTTATAAAGCAGCAATTACACTGATCTCAATGTTTACATTTTTGGGAAGTCCATTTACAGCTACTGTTTCCCTGGCGGGATATAAATTTTCTTCCGCGGAAAAATAACTTCCGTAAATTTTATTTACTTCCGCAAATAATTCCATGTCGCTCAGAAAGATGGTTGTTTTTACAATATGCCCAAATCCTGCTCCTGCTTCCTGCAATACGGCCGCAATATTTTTCATCACCTGATGAGCCTCTTCGTCGATAGTTTTCATCATTAACTCACCCGTAAAAGGATCTAAAGCGATCTGCCCTGATACAAAAAGTAAATTACCTGTTTGAACCGCCTGGTTGTAGGGGCCTATCGGTGCCGGTGCATTGTCTGTCTTAATGATTTTGCTCATTGAATTATTTTTATTCAGCAAATATATCCTCTTTACAAACGTATTTTTGCCAAAAAAGCAAGATGAAATTTGCATTTGCCGGCGATAAGGAGAGGTTTGAATATCTTAAATCCTGTGATCCCGATTCAACGTGGGAACTGATCAGTAACAATGATATTTTGTCTGAAGATGCTGATGCATTTTTTTTGTTTGATACAGATGCCTCATTCGTCAATGATCAGTCTACGGTCAAACCTGTTTTTATTCATAGTATGAATGACTCTTTAACCGAAATGAATTTGCCACCTAATTTTATCAGAGTCAATGCGTGGCCGGGATTTTTAGAAAAAGGCATTTGGGAAATCGCCGGCATTATTACTTCTAAAGCAGAGATTGTTTTAAAGCAATTGGGTAAGAAGTTTATCCCTGTTAATGATGTACCTGGTTTTGTTACTGCACGTATCATTGCAATGATCATTAATGAAGCATTTTTTGCGAAAGGCGAAAACATAAGCACTGAAGCAGAAATAGATCTTGCAATGAAACTCGGTACGAATTATCCACATGGTCCCTTTGAGTGGGGAAACACCATCGGGCTGAAAAATATATACTGTCTCCTGGAAAAATTATCTTTCACAGACGAGAGATATAAAGTTGCTCCTGCATTAAAAGAAAAAAGCAATCAACTTTAATGAGCCTGATCCTCCATATTGATACATCTTTAGAAGTTGCCTCTGTGAGCATTTCCCGTAACGGTAGAACAATAACTTCTTTGGAAAATAAGATTCAAAAAGAACATGCTGCCTTCATACATTATGCTATACAGAATGCATGCAAGGAAGTATGTGTCCATCTTACTGACATACAAGCGGTTGGGGTTTCAATAGGTCCCGGATCATATACCGGGTTGCGTGTAGGACTATCAGCAGCCAAGGGCCTTTCTTATGCGTTGGCAATACCGCTGATAACTGTCGGAACATTGACTGCTATGGCCCAAGCTGCTGTTTTAAAAAATAATGACTGTACGCTTTTCTACTGCCCTATGATAGATGCAAGGCGCAATGAAGTGTATACAGCAGTTTACTCCGCGCAAATGGGAGAACAAATTGCTCCGCAGCCAATGGTGCTGGATGAATGCGCTTTCTCTGAAATGTTAAAAGAAAAAAATATTATTTTCTTTGGCAGCGGTTCTTATAAATGGAAAGGTATTTGTATTAATCACAATGCATCGTTTGGGGATACAGGGGATTTAATCGGTGGGGCAACATTGATTGCTTATTCAAAATATTGCGATAAGAATTTTGCTGACATAAAACTGACAATTCCGCTTTACACAAAAGATTTCTTTAATGATTTATAAAGTATACTTTAATTAAAACCTCATGTTTCTTTTAACATAATTGACAACACACAAATATTTTTCAAGCGTATATTTGCATTTCTAAAAAATTATAATACATTAAAACTTACAGTATGAAGGTTGATTCTCAAATTGAAGCGCAGGACAAGCAGGGATCCGGAGCTACAGATAATGTTCTGAAAATAAATTACCATAATCTGAAAAAAGGCGCAATGGTTTTACGTGCACTTAATCATAAACTGCGTCAGCAAATTCTTTCTCTCATTGAAACCGAGAAAAAGATCACTGTTACAGAAATCTATGTACGCATGCGTCTTGAGCAATCTGTTGCATCTCAACATCTTGCTATTTTAAGAAGAGCGGGAATAGTAAGTACGCAGCGTGACGGTAAATTTATTTATTACACTGTAAATTTCAAACGTATAGATGAAATAACGAGTGTTGTAGAAGATCTTGCCGCTTGAACAAACGTTTAATTAAATGTACTTAAGCGGATAAGAAATTATCCGCTTTTTTTATTCATTACCTTGCATTTCAATATAAAATACTGAGTATGTACATCCAACAAATATATACACCATGTTTAAGCGAAGCTGCTTACTATATTGAAAGTAACGGAGAAGCTGCAATTATAGATCCGTTGCGAGATACTCATGAATACATTTCTCTGGCTACAGAAAGAAATGCAACCATTAAATATATTTTTGAAACTCATTTTCATGCAGATTTTGTAAGCGGGCACCTCGACCTGAGTAAAACAACAGGTGCACCGATAATTTTCGGACCCGGGGCTGTTACAAATTTTAAATCTGAAAATGCTGCGGATGGCCAGGTATTTAAATTAGGAAATATTTCTCTGGAGGTCATTCATACTCCCGGTCACACATTAGAGAGCACATGCTTTCTTCTGAAAGATGAAAAAGATATTCCTTATGCTATTTTTACCGGAGATACTTTATTTGTGGGTGATGTGGGGCGGCCCGATCTGAGCAGCGGGGATATGAGCAGCGAAGAGCTCGCCGGTATTATGTATGATACACTGCAGAATAAAATTCTTCCTCTCCCGGAAAATGTGATTGTTTATCCTGCCCACGGGCCGGGAAGCAGCTGTGGCAAAAATATGGGCCCTAATACTTTCAGCACCATAGGTGAAGAAATTCAAACTAATCATGCCCTCCAACCGCAAAGCAAAGAAGAATTCATAAAATCCGTTACAACAGGATTGGCGGCGGCGCCAAAGTATTTTGCTATTAATGCTTCAATTAATCAGAAAGGTTACGATGAATTTGAAACAGTAAAAAAAAGAGGAACTAAGTTGCTTACTACAGAAGAATTTAAAAATCTTGCGGAAGAAGGTGCCATCATTGTGGATACGCGTCATGCAACTGAATTTACAAAAGGATTTATACCCGGATCCATCTTTATCGGTCTGGAAGGAAGATTTGCAGAATGGGCAGGAAGTATGCTGCCATTTGATAAAGATATAATACTGGTAACGCCTGAAGGCAAAGAAGAAGAATCCGTTGTGCGTCTTTCCAGGGTAGGGTTTGATAAAATGCAGGGTTACCTGCAAGGAGGCCATGAAGCCTGGGTCAACAGCGGCGGAAGATCCGATATGATCATTGATATAGAGGCAGATGAATTGATCATGGATATTCCGCATGATCCCAACCTGATTATACTTGATGTGAGGCGGGAGACAGAATTCGGTGACGGCCACCTTAAAGATGCAGTGAATCTGCCACTGAGCACGATGACTGATCCGGGTCTTTTGGCCCATTTTGAAGACAGTGAAAATTTATATGTGCATTGTGCGGGCGGATATCGGAGCGTTATTGCTGCATCCATTCTGAAAAAGGAAGGCATTCATAATCTAAGGAATGTCTTAGGTGGCTGGTCTAAAATAAAGGATGAAAAGGATGCTGTGATAGAAAAGGATCTCAGCATGCTTAATTAATAAGGATACTTAACTATATCACAGTGTGCGGAGGAAGATCGGCATCTACCCATCTTTTTTCATAAGCCTTATCCCAATCAAATTTCCAGCGACGGTGGCTCCATAAATAATTATCGGGATTTTGCCGTATCTCATACTCCAGATTATCACGGTAGTTACGGGTAAGCTGGCCGCTGCTGAAATTGCTGCCATCCTCTGTGATAACTTTACAATCAAACTGATAATATCCTCTTCTCAGTTTGATCATATTTACAAATACTACAGCTGTTTTGTTTCGCATTGCTCCTTTCTCCGGACCTACAATAAATGGCGCCGGCTTATTAAAAAAATTTAACCAATATGCATTTTTAGCAAAACCGGGATTCTGATCTGCTATCAGTCCGAGAGCATATTGCTTTTTTATCAGCTGCGGCATCATACTTTGGTACTTTGCTTTTTCAATCATTACAGCGCCGAATCTCCCCCTGATATTCAAAAAGATTTTCTCCATAAAGTCAGGCTTAACCAGCATATATATTGCAAGCCACGGAATGGTGAGTGATCTGGAAATCGCAAGACTTGCATATTCCCAATTCATCTGGTGTCCGCTGTGGAACTGAATATTAAGACCTGCATCTACAAGTCTTTTTGCATCGGTAAAATTTACTGAAGCCCTTTTTACAAATGCTGTTTCAGAAATGCTGAGAAGCTTTATGGTTTCAATAAAATTATCTGTGAGATTTTTATAAAACTGCTTACCGATTCGGGCTTTTTCTGAAGCCGTTTTTTCAGGAAAAGCAATGCTGAGATTATCGTCTACGATCTTCCTTCTGTACCCGGCTACATAATACAGTATAAAGAATATAAAATCACTTATTCCGTACAGGATAAAAAAAGGCAGCAGGGAAAAAAGATATAATAATGAATAAACTAAATAATACATTATTGGAAATTAAAGAATGGAATCCATGCCCACGGGCTTTCGAAATTACAAAATTGTATTTTGTAAGATGGGGTGCTTTTCCGGGTAATCCGTATTAAAATGCAGGCCACGACTCTCCCTACGAAGCTCAGCACTTTTTATGATGAGGTAAGAGACTGTGATCATATTCCGAAGCTCACAAAGCTGGGGAGAAACCTGTGTATGCCGGTACAGGTTTTCTGTTTCTTCATGAAGCAGGTCTATACGACGGTCTGCCCGTTGCAACCGTTCGTTGTTTCTTACGATTCCTATATAATCACTCATGAGTAATTTCATTTCTTTCACACTTTGCGTTATCACGATCATTTCTTTAGGTGCCGAAGTACCTGCAGCATTCCAATCCGGAATAGCATTGCTGCTTTCATTACTCTGATTTAAAAGCGAAACATTAGACATAGTATCCTTAAACGCACGATGAGCAAAAACCATGGCCTCAAGCAAAGAATTACTGGCAAGCCGGTTGGCACCATGTAAGCCGGTGCTTGCGCATTCTCCTGCGGCATACAGATTCTTTATGCTTGTTCGGCCATACTCATCAGTCTTTATACCGCCGCAGCTGTAATGAGCGGCAGGAGAAACGGGGATCATATCTTTTACCACATCTACACCGATGCTCAGGCATTTATCGTAGATATTCGGGAAATGCTCGCTGAACTTTTCGCTATCCATATGCCGGCAATCCAGATACACAAATTCAGTTCCGCCCACTTTCATTTCATTGTCAATAGCCCGTGCCACTACATCCCGGGGGGCAAGATCACGACGTGGATCATATCGTTCCATGAAGGCTTCCCCTGAGGCATTTCGTAAAATACCTCCGTCACCCCTTACTGCCTCTGTGATAAGAAATGAGTGCCCGCGTACCCCTGCTTCGTATAATGCAGTAGGATGAAACTGAATAAATTCCATATTTTCAATTCTGCCTTTAGCCCTGTATACCATTGCAATTCCATCACCGGTAGCTATTGCCGGGTTAGTCGTACTTCTGTACACCTGCCCGATACCTCCCGTAGCCAAAAGAGTTACAGCAGCAGTGATCTTTTCAATTCTGCCCGATGCAAGGTCTAAAATATATACTCCGTAGCATTCTATATCAGGCGTAGATTTAGTTACGAGATATCCCAGGTGATGCTGCGTAATTAAATCGAGCACAAAGCAGTGACTGAGAAGCGAGATATTTTTGCATTTCTTAATCGCTTCCAGCAGTGCCCTCTCCATTTCCTTCCCGGTAACATCTTTATGATGCAGAATTCTGTTTTCGCTGTGCCCTCCTTCTTTCCCTAACCTGTAATCCCCTTCCGGATCCTTATCAAATTGTGCCCCCCACGATATTAATTCGTCAATTCTCTCTACTCCTTCTTTTACAACGATCTCCACTATATGCGGATTGCATAACCCGTCACCGGATATCAGCGTATCATCAATATGTTTTGCAAAACTATCCTGAGAGAAATCCGTAACACCTGCTATGCCACCCTGCGCATATTTGGTATTGGTTTCATCACTTTGGGTTTTAGTGAGAATTGTTATTTGCTTATCAGGCAGTTCCTGAGCGGTTTTCAGCGCATAGGTAAGTCCTGCGATACCGGAACCTATGACAAGAATATCTGTTTGCAATGAGGATGGTTATGAATTTATAAATATTTATTCTGAAAAATCAGGGGGGTTAAGGAGTTCCGTTTTGCCCGTTCTGATTTGTGAGTGCCAAATTTATTGCTCTATCCAAACATTATTTTCTTTAAGCAAATTTACCAGTTCATCTACAGCTACTTCACTGTCTATATTTCGTTTCACCACTTCTTTCCCTTTATACAGCGTGATCTTACCAATACCGCTGCCCACATATCCAAAATCTGCATCAGCCATTTCCCCGGGCCCGTTCACTATACAGCCCATAACCGCTATTTTGAGGCCTTTAAGATGATTCGTAACATTCCTGATCTTTGAAGTAGTTTCCTGCAGGTCAAATAAAGTGCGGCCGCAACTGGGGCAACTGATGTATTCTGTTTTAGAGATCCTTGTACGCACCGCCTGAAGTATGGAAAATGAAGTGTTGTTCAAAAACAGATGATTGCTGAACTTTTCCTGTGAGGTTCTGTCGAAATCATCTTTGTTACTAATTTGTGCAGGATCGTTTATGAGCCATATGCCGTCCCCCATACCATCAATCAATAAACCGCCCGCGGTAGCTGAAAATTCTATCAGTTGTGCATCGATGGTGCTTTGCATACTTTCAACTGCAATGATAACGGGACAGGTAATATTTTGAAGCATCAGCCTGTTTACGAATGAACGCATTTGCTGCATAGCATTCTTTTTTGCGGAATAAATACACAGCACAACGGTATCGTCATGCGCTATTTTATTCATCAGGAGGGTATTTTCTTGGTCGATATTCAAAGAAATGAAATTAAGTTCCGCGTGTTTTTCTGCAGCGCTTAAGTATTCCTCCGTTGTATAAAAGGGATAAGATTGGAGTGTGTCCGGTTCTGACAACCATCTTTTAAAATCGCAAATAATATTTAATGTACCGGGCAACGCAAATCCCGGAATTTTATCGGCTGTATAAATATAATCAGCAGCTATGTCTGCTATATTCCATTTATCATTTTCTGCTTCATACCGGTATCCGATATCTTTCAGATCATCCCTTTTTATCTCCCCTGCAAGCATAAAATCACCCAGCACTACAGGTACATTCCTGTCACCTATATTTTTTATCGCTGTTGTTTTCCTTCTTCTGTAGTCAAGCGGAGAATAGGCCAGCTCGCTTTTCGTAAAGGATGCTGGCACTTTACTGTTCCCGTTATCTGTATATCGATTTACCAGCGCTTTACAAACCGGCAATTCAAACTCAGGATCTTCTGTAAGACTTACACGTATTGTGTCCCCTATCCCGTCTTCCATGAGGCTGCCAATCCCTATAGCAGACTTGATACGGCCGTCATCCCCATCGCCGGCTTCTGTAACCCCGAGATGAAGCGGATAACACTCGCTGAACTCTTCATACATCCGCATAATAAGCAGTCGATAGGCCTGAACCATCACAAGCGGGTTGCTGCTTTTCATGCTTAAAATGATATTGTGGTAATCTTCTGTGCGGGCAATCCGCAGGAATTCCATAGCGCTCTCTACCATTCCAATGGCGGTATCACCGTAACGGCTCATAATACGATCACTGAGGCTCCCGTGGTTTGTACCGATACGCATAGCAGCACCGTATTGTTTGCAAATATGGACCAGGGGTGCAAATCTTTCTTTTATCCGCTCTATTTCTTCAGCATATTCTGCATCTGTGTATTCTATCTGCTCAAACTTTTTTTTGTCTACATAATTTCCGGGATTCACCCTTACTTTTTCTATAATAGTTGCAGCAATTTCCGCTGCATTGGGGGTAAAATGAATATCTGCGACGAGCGGAGTAAAATAGCCAAGCGCATTTAATTCAGCTTTAATATTGCGTAAATTCTCGGCTTCGTTTTTTGACGGGGCGGTTATTCGAACAAGTTCTGCACCCGCATCTATACAACGGATAGATTGAGCAACTGTAGCTGCTGTATCCATAGTATCTGTGGTGGTCATTGTTTGAATACGCACAGGATTATTGCCTCCAATGAGAAGATTGCCTACTTTAACTTCCCGTGTGGCAAGACGCCGATAGCTGCTCAGTGATTCACAATACAGATCCATTGAAAGTATATTATAAGAATGCAAAGATAAGCCGGCAGCCCATCACCAATCTTTAGCGGGTTTAGAGGGAGATCCGGAATTGGATTTATGAAGTTTATCCTGCAGCTCTTTTTCCTTTTGCATGAGTGCCTCCAATTTTTGCTCGGCATCTTTTTTAGAAAGATTACTTGGCTGCGGCTTGGGCTTATCATCTCCCCCACCGCCGCCGCCACCTTTATCCTCTTTATCTTTTTTATCCTGTTCTTCTTTTTGCTTCTTAAGGGCTATCTGCAGATTATGTCGGGCAGAAGCATTATTGGGATCCAGCTTCAGTGCATTTTTATAGGTAAGAATGCATTCTTCCTGCTTTTTATCGCTCTGTTGTACAACACCTTTATTATACAAGGCCCTGCTTTTATCTGCGGCCTTAACTGATGCGGATTCTGCATTATCATAAGCTGCCAATGCTTCTTCTTTCTTATCCTTCCTGTATAATGCGTTACCCAGATTATATTGTGCTGTGGCATTGGCAGCATTATTCTTTACGGCCAGATCATAGCTCTGTATGGCAGCCTCGTAATCACTTTTTTTATATGCATCATTCCCTTGTTTTATTGCCTCTTTATCAGTTTGCGCAGAAGCTGAAAAACCGAAACAAATGAATAAGAGGACAGCGGCTGCCTTCAGTTTTCTGCGTGGCATTTTTTTAATTTCGGAAATAAATAATTCCAGCAGCAGAAAGAATAACGCTGCTCCCAGCAAATACTGAAACAGGCTTTTGTAATTTCTAAGGGAATTATCTGTAACGCTTCGCCTGTCCAGAGTGGACAGTTGGCTGTACAATTCTGTAACCACAGCTTCAGTATTTGTGTAATGCATGTACACGCCATTACCTTCCGTAGCTATACTTGCGAGTGCATCCTGGTTTAACTTCGTTATTACTGTATTACCCTGCTCATCTTTTTTCAATTGATTAGTAGCAGGATCTGTAATGGTAGACCCTTCAGGCGAGCCTATCCCAACAGTATTTATAACCACTCCTTCTTCAGCCATCTGCCCGGCAATTTTCACGGCATCTTCGTCATGGTCTTCTCCATCGCTGATCAGGACTACTGCTTTATACTTTTTTTCTTTAGAATTAAAGGAAGCATAGCACATCTTTAATGCGTCTCCGAGCATAGTACCCTGCGTAGGAACAGTCTGCGGAGTGGCTGCTGAAAGATACATTTTAGCTGCAGAGTGGTCTGCTGTAAGCGGCATCTGCAAATACGCTTTACCTGCAAAAACGACCAGCCCCACGCGGTTATCTCCCATTTTATCAATCAGCCTGTTCAACAGTTGCTTTGCTCTCTCGAGACGATTTGGCTGTATATCCTGTGCCAGCATACTGTTGCTTACATCTATTGCAATCATTACATCAATGCCGTTACGTTGTATTTGCTCCGAGCCCGATTCTGTACGCAGATTCGCTATGCTAAGGAGAATAAGCGCCATAGCGGCTAAGGTCAAAAAAAATTTTTTCGGAAATGAGGAAGGTTTATAATTGGATGTAAGTTCTTTTACTAATTCAGGATCACCCATCCGTTTAAAAGCAGCATTTTTCTTTCCCTTTGCATAAATATAAATGCCGGCAAGTATAGGAATAAGCAGCAATAGCCACAGGAGCTGGATATATTGAAAGGGTTGAATCATTCTCCTGCAAATTAATCATTCAGAAAGTGAGGCCTGTTAAAAAAATAATAACGTTATATCAATGACGGTAAGATCAACTACATCAACATTTTATTTCTTTCCTTCAAAAAAACCATAATGCTTCAGGATATCTTTTGTTATTCCTAAACGGGCAGCCTGCATATCAAAGGAACTGTCCGGGGATTTTAAAAGTGTAACAAAGAAATATACGTGCCTGTTCTCCTCTATCCACCCCACAAGCCAGCCGATTGAATTTTGCGCTTCATCATATCCCCACCCGGTCTTATAACTCAGCTTATAATTTGTATTGTCTTCCTGCAACATTGCATCTCTTACAATTTGCTGCGTACTTTTTCTGAAAGGCAGCTGATCAAAATACAGTTTTTTCATGAGGCCCAATTGTTCATCAGGAGAAATTTTCAGGCTGTTATTGAGCCAGAAAGAATCCACGCTTCCTGTCATAGTAAGGTTTCCGTATGAAACGCTGTCAATCCATTGTTTCATTGTATCTGCACCAATACGCCTTGCTAATTCCTGATAATAACCAACATTACTGACCTTAAAAGCTTCTTTCATAGTCATACTGCGGTTCCAGGCTGAATTAGCCCGCTTGACACCATCCCATTTAATGATCATATTCTCATCAGTAAGCCTGCCTGTTTCCAAGCCAATTAAAGAATTTAAAATCTTAAAAGTGGAGGCAGGAAGGAACCTTGTGGTATCCAAAGCCATATTGTATACGGTAACAGAACCTTTGCTGTTATCCAGCATAGTAAAGCAGCCTTCAGCATTTTTTGCATCAAAATATTTTTTCAGATCATTATCTATTCTTGCTTTGTTCACTGTGCAGCCGCATAGGAATGCAAGAGATAAGATGAGGGCAGCGCAACAACTGATATTTTTCATACTATTACTTGATTAGTGATAATTTTTTCTTCAGGTGCTCTGCGGTAGCATCGAGAGCAGCATAGAAAGATTCACCGAATTTTCGGATCAGCGGTTCTTTCAGAAATTTGTAAACAGGAACCTTTAGTTTTTTTCCCAATGTGCATGCGGCCTTGCAATGATCTTCCCTCGGTTCATAATTGGCATAATCTGTAATGCCATCGCTGCTCCTCTTTACAATTACAGGAAAAAGATGGCAACTTATCGGTTTTTTCCAATTTGTTTTACCATCAAGATAGGCCTGTTCAATCCCGCATTTTACTATTCCGGTTTCTTCATAGATACCATAGACACATATTTTCCCTTCTATAGTAGGAGTAACCCAGCCAAATTCTTCATTATATACATACCTCCCCTGCCTGCTTAATTCTTCCTGTCCTTCTTTTCTTAAATAAGGAAGCACATGCTCAAAAACCTCATCTATTTTTTTTAATTCAGTTTTGTCGAGCGGTGCCCCGGCATCGCCATCTACGCAGCAAGCACCTTTACACGCAGAAAGATCGCAGACAAAGCGGTCACTAATGATCTGATCACTCAATAAAACGTTTCCAATAGATATCATGGGGCGCAAAAATACGTTTAATACAACTGTAAGGTTACAGGAATAAACCAGCTCAGGTATTTTTCCACCGGAAAGTACTGATCAATCTGTCAATATCTTTTTGGAGAAAGTCTACTACCGGTTTTACAGAATCTGCATTGGGCGACGCATAAAAATATAATGCACCGCGTATAAAGTTTTTTGAGGTATCTGTCATTAAAAATTGGCGCTGGGTTGCTGCATTACCGCCCAGTTTAAATAACAAGCCGGATATATTATTTTCTGTTTTGAACAAACTGTCTTTTTTAGAAGTAGCTACGTCATCGTTTTTATTAGTAAGGGTAAAAGCATCATTTATCATTTTATCATACGAATTGATCCCTGTGGAATCTTTGTACGTACCGTCAGGCTTTTTTACCTTTAAGAGTGCTTTTCCGCCGATTGCTTTGTAACTCAGAAAGATCTTTGCCTGAAAAGCGGGGAAATCTATATTTCGCCAGTAATCATTTTCCGGGTTAGCATCAAAATAGGTGCTGTCTTTTATGATTTTTGCGTATGCCGGGTATTCA
>JBGTJG010000236.1:0-6497 GCA_041745235.1 Ferruginibacter sp.
GCCGGTATCTTCTACTTTTTTTATGATCTCGTGCCAGCTCTCCCGATCATTATCTGCCATTAAAGAAACGATCATTGCCCTGTCAGGAAACAACCTTACACATTCTTCAATTTCTCTAAGGTTAATTGCTAAAGGCCGATCGCTTATCAATTCAATATTATTAAATCCCATCACCCGATGGCCACCATAATCTACCGCAGAGTATCGGGAGGATACATTTTTTACCTGTGCCCCTAAAGTTTTCCAAACCACACCCCCCCAACCTGCTTCAAATGCTCGGAGCACATTTATTTTTTTATCTGTCGGCGGTGCGCTTGCCAGCCAAAAAGGGTTGGGGGATTTAATGCCGAGGAAGTTTGAACTGAGGTCTGCCATGTATAATTTTTTGCCACGGATGCACGGATGAACACCGATGAATTAATAAACTACTCTCTTATATTCCAATTTCCCTCTGCCGAAATTTATCAGCAGAGCTAATTTATTATGTGAAACTTTTAAATAATTAATCGCTTGTGATAGGTGTTCGTCTGTAAGTTGCTTAATGCATTTAACTTCAACGATAATTTTATCAAAAACAATTAAGTCAGCATAAAATTTATGTGGTAGTATCACATCCTTATATAAAACAACATATTCCTTTTCACGTTCATAAAAAATCTCGTTTTGAGATAACTCAAATTCCAAAGCATCTTTATAAACGATTTCTGAAAATCCATGTCCAAGTTGATTATGTACTTCAATGCATAACCCAATTATAAAATAAGACTCATCATGGTAGATTAAATCACTCATAATTCAGCACCACTCTTTTTATCCGTGCCCATCTGTGCATCCGTGGCAACAAGATATTTTAAAATCTCCGCGGCCCCATCTTTTCCTGCCTGCACGGCATCTACAACTTCTTTACCACCATTAACACAATCACCGCCGGCAAATACACCCGGGATATTAGTCAAAGCTTTTTCAGTTACAGACAATTTGCCATTTTTGTTATACAGGTCATTGTTATTTACTAATTCCTCAAAGGGCATTTGCCCTGCTGCTTTGATAACCATATCGGCTTCCAGAATAAATTCATCTCCGGTTTCCACCGGTGATCTCCTGCCGCTTGAGTCCGGTTCGCCGAGCTTCATTACAGAAACTTTTAAACCTGCCACTTTACCTTCTCCATACAGGATTTCTTTTGGCGCGGCGAGCCATACTATTTTACAACCATCAAGTTTTGCAATATTTAATTCTGTTTCTGTGCAGGGCATTTCTTCCTGTGTACGGCGGTACAACATAGTTACTTCTGCTGCTCCTAATCTTTTGGCTTGTGTAGCAGCATCAATGGCAGTCATGCCCATGCCTATTACTACTACCTTATCACCGACAGGTACTTTACTGAAGCCATTATCGCGGATATCATAAATAAAACTGATCGCATCAATTACTCCTTCTGCCTCTTCCCCGGGAATTCCAAGTTGCCGCGCAAGACCTACACCGAATCCTAAATAAACTGCATCATATTCAATTTGCAATTCCTGCAGCGTGATATTACCGCCGAGTTCCTGTTCATATTTTACAGTTATGCCGCCGATCCCTAAAATATAATCTACTTCTTCTTTGCAAAATTTCGGGGTTACTTTATATGCTGCAATACCGTAGGTCATAAGTCCGCCACCTTCTTTTTCTTTTTCATAGATCGTTACGTCTATTCCTTCACGGCTGAGCATGTGCGCACAACTCAACCCGGCAGGTCCTGCTCCCACAATGGCTACTTTTTTACCGATTGATTTTCTACGTGTAAATAATTGCCAGTTCTTGTCTAAAGCTTTTTCTGTACTGTAACGTTGCAGTTTCGCGATGGCAATGGGTTCTTCATCCATTAAATTATAGACGCATGCCCCTTCACACAGCTTTTCTACCGGGCACACTTTACTGCAACCCGCTCCCATAATATTGGAAACAAAAATGGTGTGAGCGCTTCCTTTAATATTATCTGTAGTGATCTGCTTTATAAACTTCGGAACGTTAATGCTTGTCGGGCAACTCTTCATGCACGGCGCATCATAACAGAATATGCAGCGATTTGCTTCCACTAATGCTGCGTCAGCTGTTTCAAACGGCGGATGAATATCGCTGAAATTGTGTTTGTATTGTTCTGCGGAAAGCCTGTTAGATTCTATTGCCATATTTATCTTGTATTTACAGGGTTTTCATACAACCCAAGAATCTCTGTTATTTCACATTCTGCTGTACTTCTTCCACCTTCCTTAAAGAATCCTTTTGTTCCTAGTTTAATTTTATTTTTATGATATTCTCTTAGTTGCGGTATAACAATCCACATTCTTGCAAAACCTTCCTGCGGTACACTTTTATCATCCTCTAAAATAACATTCCCATTTCCATCTTCAAACTCCGGCCGTATCATAAAAATGTTATTCGGCTTATGCTCATCATGCGGATACCAAAAATCCGAACGATACCCTTGGTAAGGAATAATTTCTCTTCCTCCTTCTTCTTTAGAGTAGAATCTATACTTCACTCTAAAATCCGGCCTATGTTTTAATCCTTGTTCGTAGGAATGATGCATTTTTATTTTATCCTTTAAGGCACAACGATTTTGTCATATGTCTCCGGACGGCGATCTCTAAAAAATTGCCATTTGCTTCTTACTTCATCAATCATATCCAGATCAAAATCGGCAATAAGCAATTCATCATTATCAACCGACGCTTCCGAAAAAATTTGCCCTTGCGGATTTACAAAATATGAACTGCCGTAAAATTTGCCAAGGTTCCATGGGGCTTCTGTACCGACCCTGTTTATGCAACCCATAAAATATCCGTTGGCAACTGCATGGGCAGGCTGCTCAAGCTTCCATAAATATTGTGATTGGCCGACTGTGGTTGCAGACGGATTATAAACGATCTCTGCACCGTTCAGGCCAAGACATCTTGCGCCGTCAGGGAAATGCCTATCGTAACAAATGTAGACACCCACCTTTGCATATTTCGTTTGAAAGACAGGGTAGCCAAGATTCCCGGGCTTAAAGAAAAACTTTTCCCAAAATCCACCGGTATGCGGAATATGATTCTTTCTGTACTTGCCCAAATAACTCCCGTCAGCATCTATAACTGCGGCAGTATTGTATAACACGCCCGATTGTTCCTTTTCATAAACCGGAACAATGATCACCATATTATATTGTTTTGCATAAACTGATAAACGATCTGTGGTAGGACCGGGAACAGTTTCAGCAGATGCATACCATTTGCTATCCTGGCCAGGGCAGAAATAGGGAGTATTAAATATCTCCTGGAAGCATAAGATCTGCACGCCTTTTTTTCCTGCTTCTTCAATGAAAGAAATATGTTTCTGAAACATCGCCTCTTTTATTTCCTCAATCGTTCCTTCTCCTTCGGTTTTTGCAAGGCTCATCTGAATTAAACCTGATCGGATCATGCGGGGCATAGAAAATTATTTAGATGAACTGTGAAACTTTTTTTCTCTTTATAAATTTACCGTAACCTTTCTGTAATAAACATTCATTATTGTGAATAGCAATCTGGCCCCGAAGGATTACTGTCTTTACTTTTCCCGTTACTTCCCAACCCTCATATCCGCTGTAATCTACATTCATATGATGTGTAGATGCGGATAATGTATGTTTTTCAATAGGATCAATAATAATAATGTCTGCATCGCTTCCTACAGCGATCGTTCCTTTACGCGGGAACATGCCGAAAATCTTTGCGGGATTTGAAGAAGTTACTTCCACATACTTATTCAGACTGATCTTTCCTTTATTTACGCCTTCGCTGAATAACAATTCCATCCGGTTTTCTATTGCGGGGTGGCCATTCGGTATTTTGGAAAAATCATCTTTGCCCATCAGCTTTTGTTCCCAATTAAACGGACAATGATCAGTAGCCACAACCTGCACCAACCCTTGGTTGATGCCCGCCCATAAAGTTTCCTGATCTTTCTTTTCCCGCAGGGGAGGACTCATTACCCATTTCGCTCCCTCAAAATCTTTTTCATAGAGTGTTGCATCCAGTATCAGATATTGAATACAGGTTTCAACAAACACTTTTTGATTGCGACGTGTGGCATTGCGCACTGCATTCAATGCGCCCTCGCAGGTTAGGTGTACGATGTAACCGGGGCAGCCGGTATAATTTGCCATGTCCACAAAGCGTTCGCTTGCTTCTGCCTCTGTTACTTCGGGCTGTGACAGGTAATGATAAAGTGGCGATAGTTTTCCTTCTTCCCTGTGCTTTTCCGTGAGGTAATCTATCATGTCACCGTTAGTAGCATGAACATTAATAATACCGCCCTGTTTTTTTACTTCTTCCATCAGGCCGATCATTTGCCTGTCGTCTATCATCAATGCACCTTTATATGCCATAAAAGTTTTAAAAGAAACAATTCCTTCTTCTTCAATCAATCCCTTTATTTCTTTTTTTGTATCCTCATTAAAATCCGTAACAGCCATGTGAAAGCTGTAATCTCCCACACAATTATTATCACTGCGGCTGCGCCATTCTTCCAATGCGGAAAGTAATGAATTACCCTGCTTTTGTAAAATGAAATCTATAACCATCGTAGTGCCGCCGTACAAAGCAGCCCTGGTACCTGTTTCATAATTATCGCTGCTGTACGTTCCCATAAAAGGCATATCCAGATGTACATGCGGATCAATACCACCCGGCATTACCAGTTTGCCGGCAGCATCTATTTCTTTATCTGCTATTACATTAAGATTCTTCCCGATAGCAGAAATAGTTTCACCTTCGATAAATATATCGGCTAAGTAAACATCCGTTGCTGTTATTATCCTGCCGTTTTTAATGAAAATACTCATATTGAATGTTGTACATTATTTAAACTGTGAGAGCTGTTTTTCATAAACAGCAAATACAATAAACCACTTACAAGAAAACCCACAAACCATGCATAATGATACAGATCAGAAACCCAAACCGGGAATGTATCATTATCAACCAATTTTATCTGTAATAAAAACCCGGGCACATTAGGTAATATACCGATTAATAAAGCAAGAATCGCTGCACGGTTAAAGCCGTTCTGATAACGATATTGCCCGGAGTGACTGTACAGTTCATCAACCGATAATTCTTTTTTTCGGATAAAGAAATAATCTGCGATCATAATACCGCCAATCGGCCCTAGTAATGCACTGTATGCAATAAGCCAGGTAAAAATATATCCGTTGGGATCAGCCATTAATTTCCAGGGAAAAATGAGGACACCGATAATTCCCGTTATGTATCCGCCGGTTCGAAAATTTATTTTGGCAGGGGATAAATTAGAAAAATCATTTGCCGGGCTCACAATGTTTGCTGCAATATTGGTCGCCAGAGTAGAAATAAGAATTCCTATCATCGCGAAAGTGACAACGATCTTATTTTCGAATTTGCCTGCTAATTGTACAGGATCCCATTCCGGGTTTCCGTAAATAATAGCTGATGCAGATGTAACAACTACGCCTACGAATGCAAACAACGTCATGGATGGCGCCAGTCCGATCGCCTGCCCTTTGATATGTGCCTGTTGGCTTTTCGCATAACGTGTAAAGTCCGGGATATTTAATGAAAGCGTTGCCCAGAACCCAACAACGGCAGTAAGTGCGGGAAAAAAGAAAGCAAAGAAAGATCTGTTATCTGCAAATTTGGAAGGCGCATCCAGGATTGGCCCAAGACCTTTAGCAGCTATCACGGCCCAGCAAAATAAGGCGATAGCAGCCAGCGGGAGGAATATGGCTTTGAAGACAAGAAGCTTTCTGATGCTTTCCACACCTTTGTAAATGATGAACATATTCAAAAGCCAAAATGCAATGAAGCAAGCTGCAGGCAATGGCTGCGGAAGCAGGGTATTAGTGTTGATCGGTTCCAAAGAAGGATTCCACGCACGTAATAAATTGTACAACGAAGCACCGCCTATCCATGTTTGTATGCCGAACCAACCGCATGCAACAATGGCCCGCAGCATAGCAGGAATATTAGCGCCCTTCGTCCCAAAACTTGCTCTTGCCAGCACCGGAAAAGGTATACCATATTTCGCCCCCGCATGCCCATTAAGCAGCATGGGCACCAACACAATCACATTGCCGATAAATATTGTAAGTACTGCCTGCCACCAGCTCATGCCTTGGTTTATCATGGAACTGGCCATAGTATAAGTAGGTATACAAAGGCTCATACTGATCCATAGTGCTGCATAATTCCATGTGCCCCATGTTCGCTTTGCAAGAGGAACGGGAGCAAGATCTTCATTGATAAGAGAAGATGCAGTCATTGGTAAAGTTTATAATTCCGGAATGAATATCAGGGTGAGCTTGTCGAACCCGAATTCAATGCAACGCCTTCGACAGGCTCAGGCTGACACTATCACAAGTTTGTTACATGTTCATCGGCAATTTTTATTGCTTCACTTATGATCGCCAACCCTTCATCGATTTGTTCCTTCGTAACAATCAATGGCGGCGCTAT
>JBGTJG010000237.1:0-4831 GCA_041745235.1 Ferruginibacter sp.
ATCAGTTTGTAGGTGTTCTGCGCCACGGTATAAGCTGTGCAGGGATTGGTAGCGAAGAGCTGGATGATATCGTTGTATTTGATGATGAAGTGAGCAACAAATCCAAATATATATGCATGTTTGATCCATTGGATGGGAGCAGCAATATTGATGTGAACGTTTCCATAGGGACCATATTCAGCATTTATAAAAGAGTAAGCGAATTAGGAAAGCCCGCTACAAAAGAAGATTTTTTGCAGAAAGGAAACAAGCAGGTAGCTGCGGGTTATGTGGTATACGGTTCCTCTACCATGTTTGTTTATGCAACCAAACGCGGAGTAAACGGATTTACGCTTGACCAATCTATAGGGGAATATCTACTTAGTCATCCTAACATAAAATGCCCGGAATCAGGGAAAATATATTCGGTAAACCACGGTAACTTTTTTAGGTACGAGCAACCGGTTAAAGAATACATCACGGCCTGTCAGAAAAAAGAAAAGGCAACAGGCGGACCCTACACCCAACGTTATATAGGCAGTATGGTCTCTGATGTACACCGTAACCTGATCAAGGGTGGTATTTTTATGTATCCCGGTACTACGGATAAGCCGGGCGGTAAATTGCGCCTTTCCTATGAGTGTAATCCTTTTGCTTATATCATGGAAAAAGCAGGAGGGAAGGCCACCGACGGAAAGATAAATATCCTTGATGTGCAACCAACGGAATTGCACCAGCGTACCCCGTTTTTTATCGGGAGTGTAAAGATGATGGAAGAACTGGAAGGGTATTACGATAGGAAAAAAGAATAAGCCGTCTTCCAATACTCAATACTCAAGACTCACTACTCAATACTCAGTACTCAATACTCACTACTCAATACTCAATACTCAATTTGAATCAAATAATAAAGGTACAGGACCTCGTTAAAACCTACGGCGATTTTCAGGCGGTCAAATCCATTTCTTTTGATGTTACCGAAGGCGAGATCTTCGGCTTACTCGGCCCTAACGGCGCCGGAAAAAGTACTACGCTCGAGATCATAGAAACGCTCAGAAAAAAAACTTCAGGTAAAGTTTGGGTTGACGGGATTGATCTAGATGAACAGCCGGGGGAGATAAAAAAAATAATCGGCGTGCAGTTACAAAGCGCCGGCTTTTATCCCGGGCTTAACCTGATTGAACTGATCAGTTTGTTCAACGGCCTTTATAACAAAAATGCAGACCCGATAGCATTACTGAAAAAAGTAAACCTCGTTGATAAAGCCAAGAATAAAAGCAAAGAACTGAGCGGCGGCCAAAAACAAAGGTTTTCTATTGCTACCACACTGATCAATGATCCGAAAATTATCTTTTTGGATGAGCCCACAACAGGCCTTGACCCGCAGGCACGCAGAAATTTATGGGACCTGATAAGGGAAATCAGGAATACAGGCACTACAGTAATTCTCACTACGCATTACATGGATGAAGCAGAGCAGCTTTGTGACCGCATTGCCATTATGGATGAAGGAAAGATCATTAAGATCAGCTCTCCGGATGCAATGATTGATGAACTTGTTTCTACCGGTTTTGAACGCCCAAAACAGGTCAAAGCCGCTAATCTGGAAGATGTTTTTATACATTTAACAGGAAGGGAGATGCGCCCTGATTAAATTTTTATTTTATTTGCATAAAATTAAAATATAGCCTAATGAAGAAAATGATCTTATGCATGTCTGCACTTGTTGCTCTGTGTACGGCTCAGGCGCAGGGCAAAAAAAATCCTGTTAAGCCGTCAATTCCTCCCGTTAAAGTAATGCCAAAGGCCGTGGGAACCGGTAGTTTGATTTTTAAGAATGCCACGGATAGTTTTAGCTATGCCGCAGGAATGAGCATCGGAGAAAGTTTGAAGCAGGCAGGTGCTGACAAGATAAATACTGCCATTTTTGCTAAAGCAATGAATGATGTATATAATAATTCTAAAACAATATTTACTAAAGAACAGGCAAGTATGACACTACAAAGTAAGCTGCAGGAATTTGCAAAGAAAAAAGGTGACGCTCAGAAAGCTGAAGGCCGTAATTTCCTTGACCTCAATAAAAGGCGCAGTGGTATAACAGCTCTCGCAAACGGTTTGCAATATGAAGTTATTAAAGCAGGCGAGGCAAACGGCCTGAAGCCAAAGGCTGTTGACACTGTTGTAGTAAACTATGTAGGGACACTAACCAACGGAACTGAATTTGATAATTCTATAAAAAGAGGGCAACCCGCTACCTTCCCGCTTAACGGAGTAATTCGCGGCTGGACAGAGATATTACAACTGATGCCTAAAGGGGCACACTGGAAAGTATATATCCCAAGCGAACTTGCTTACGGTGAACACCCTCCGCAGGGTGCACAAATTCCCCCTAACTCTGTTTTAGTTTTTGAAATTATGCTGATCGATATTAAACCTGCAACACCTCCTGCCGCACAATAATGGAAGAATTAAAATATCCCATCGGAAAGTATATTGAACAGCCATTCTCAGAGCATCAGCTTAGAGAGTGGCTTCTTGATATTGAGGTGTTGCCAAAGGCACTTGAATTCGCTGTTACAAATCTTGATGCTGCACAATTGGAAGTTCCGTACAGACCCGGGGGTTGGAACAGCAGGCAGGTAGTGCATCATGTAGCGGACAGCCACATGAATGCGTTCATCAGATTTAAGCTTGGCCTCACCGAAGACAAGCCTAATATAAAGCCATATGATGAGGCGCAGTGGGCACTGCTGAGCGATGTACAGCATGTTCCCATAAATATTTCAAACACACTTTTATATGCCCTGCATGTACGCTGGCTGGAAGTTTTGAAGAATATAAAAGAGCAGGAATGGAAACGCACGGTTTTCCACCCTGAACATAATAAAGAGATGACTCTCTGGTATTTGCTTGGTATGTATGCATGGCACGGTAAGCACCACACTGCTCATATCAATCAATTAAGGCAGCGGGAAGGTTGGTAAAATGATTCCTGAAATTTGGGGCTGTCGGCTTCAGGTCTTTACTAAGCATTTGTTCTGGCTGTCCGCTGTACCTCTCCCGCAAAAATGCGGGTTCTGTGCCGCTCCCATCCCGCAGCCCGTGATCATCATACCTTTAACCTGCGATGAAACTATTTTTTCATTCGTTTCTTAACTAATCGCTATGCCATTCAGAACATTGTCTGAAGAATACCTCAGCAGACATCAATATTTTACAGCCAGGAAAGATGTGTATGAAACACCTTCCGGTAAAATTGTAGACCCTTATTTTGTAGTGGAAATGCCCGATAGTGCAATGGCAATGGCTGTTACAGAAGAGAATGAAATCATACTGATTGAGCAATACCGCCATCCCATCAAAGAAATGTCTGTAGAACTGCCCGGAGGTTTTATTGATGATAAGGAGCCAATGGAAACTGCCATAGCCCGTGAACTTGCAGAAGAAACAGGTTACACCTTTTCAGCATTTCATTATTTAGGAAAATCATATTCTAATCCCGGCGTTCTCGAAAATGCCACGCATATGTATCTGGCAACAGGTGGAAAAAAAACTGCAGAACAATCCCTTGATCAGAATGAGGAGATAACCATTTTACTGAGATCAGTTGCAGAAGTAAAATCTATGATGGAGCGTAATGAATTCAAACAAAGCCTTCATGAGCTTTGTCTATACAGGGCATTCCGATTTATGAAAGAATTATAAACCGGCAATTTCTGCTAACAGGTAAAAGCTCCCGCAAATAATGATCACATCCTCTTTTGCAGCCACGGCCTTAGCTGCTCTGATCGCATCGTTTACATCCTCATATGCTTCACCCTGCAGTCCTGCAGTATTAGCGGCTTCCTTTAACTCAGACACCGGTAAGGCACGGGGGATGCGTGCATTACTGAAATAATACGTTGCATCATCAGGTAGTAGGGTAAGGATCTCAGAGATATTTTTATCTTTTACAAAGCCAAGAACAAAATGCAATTTGGCTTCGGAATACACATTAAATAAGTGAGAAATCACTTGCTGCATGCCATCCCTATTGTGTGCAGCATCAGCAATAATGGTCGGATGATTTTGCAAAACTTGCCAACGACCCTGCAAACCTGTTATTTTTTTTACATTCTCCACGCCGCTGTGTAATGCAGTTTCAGTGATATTCATGCCCTGTGCGTTCAATTCATTAACTGCAGCTATAACTGTACAGGCATTCTTTGCCTGGTAAAGCCCTGTCAGCCCCATCCTAAGTTTTTCCACCACGTTAGTACTGATATTTTTTACATTACACAATAGCAACTCGCCGGCCGGTTCTATGTACTCTACCAAATGGTTTTCTTCGGCAAAAGTTATCTGCGCATTCTTTTTATTGGCAGCGTCTATAAAAACTGGCCTTGTCTCTGCTGTTGTTTCACCCAAAACTACTGGTACATTTTCTTTAATAATTCCTGCTTTCTGTTCTGCAATTTCAGCAAGGGTGTTTCCCAAGATGTTTTGATGATCATAGCTGATGTTTGTGATTACAGAAAGTATCGGAGTGATTACGTTTGTACTGTCAAGAAGCCCCCCCATGCCGGTTTCAATAACTGCAATGTCCACTTTGTTTACTGCAAAATAATCAAAGGCCATGGCTACCGTAAGTTCAAAAAAGGAAGGTTCTATCCGCTGTGAAAGCTCTTTGGTTCTTTGTACAAAATCTACAATAAACTGTTCTTCTATCTTCTCCCCGTTTATCCGGATGCGCTCACGGAAATCTTTAATGTGAGGAGAAGTGTACAGCCCTGTTTTGTAACCGGCTTCCTGCAAGATGGCAGCAAGCATGTGTGCCGTACTGCCTTTTCCGTTAGTACCTGCAACGTGAATG
>JBGTJG010000238.1:0-2121 GCA_041745235.1 Ferruginibacter sp.
TTGTGCGTGCAAAAAATATCCAAAGGGGAGAAACAAATAAGGCCATCATCGGTTTTGAAACAGCACTGAATGCATATCCGAGTTGTACGAACGGTACCCGCTTGCCTGCGTTATCTGAGCGTTTGCCGAAATACCCTTTACTGAAACCTGCCGTTGCCTCTGCTAAGCCTTCCAGTATGCCGATAAGCACAATCGAAAATCCGATCGATTGCAAATAGATAGGCATGATCGGATAGAGCATTTCACTCGCCATGTCGGTAAACATGCTTACAAGAGACAAGAGCCAAACCGTGCGGGTAATATTTTTCAAATAAAGTTTTAATGCAAACCTATTATTATAAAATTGGTTACGCAAATGGAGAAGAAAATAACAATAATAAATCCTTAAGTGTAATTATGCATTAGAACAGAACCGGATGTATGTATTAAACCGTATTTAGGGATAATTTCCTATTTTTCAGTGAAAAATTTTATTTATGAAATTTCTATGCTTGCTCTTTCTGATCAGTTATTGCAATGTTGGTTTGGGGCAGAGTATCGATGAGTCTCAAAGGGTTTTTATTGATAAGGACTACGCCCGTGTTATAGAAAAAGCGGGGGATTCCATTGTAAAAATGATGAGAAAGAAATCCGTACCCGGGCTTTCTGTAGCGGTGAGTATAAAAGGAAAGACGATTTGGGCGCAGGGTTTTGGCTATGCGGATCTTGAAAATGAAGTCCCTGTGAGAATTAATACTAAATTCCGGATAGGCAGTGTTTCAAAGACTATCACCGCCGTTGCAATGGGAAAACTTTTGGATGCGGGTAAAATTAATTTAGATTCCTCAGTCAGCAAATACGTTTCTTACTGGCCTGAAAAAAAATATCCCATCACAATAGGGCAGGTAGGTAGCCACGTTGCAGGTATAAGGCATTACAACGGCTATGAATTCAGCAGTACTAAGCGGTACAACAGCGTAGAAGAAAGTATTGATATTTTTAAGAACGATTCGCTGAAAGCAATTCCCGGCAGCATGCATATCTATTCAAGTTATGGCTATAATTTATTGAGTGCTGCAATAGAAGGTGCATCGGGCAAGCCTTTTCTGGAATTTTTGCAAACAGAGATATTTGATCCGGTCAAAATGATAAATACTACTGCAGATCACAACGACAGCATTATTTCAAACCGTACCCGATTTTATACGCTGATAAAAAATAAAACACTTGTCCATGCGCCATACGCAGATAACAGCAACAAATGGGCGGGCGGAGGTATGCTCGGTACGCCATATGATCTTCTTAAGCTTGGCAATGCATTGCTGCGGAATAAAATATTATCTGACAAATCCAGAATAGCATTATGGACTCCTTATAAACTTACTTCCGGGAAAGAAAACATTTATGGTATAGGGTTTAGAATTGAAAAAGATAAAGCGGGCCGTATCCACATGAGCCATGGTGGTACCTCTCTGGGAGGCAGAACCTACTTTATCATTTACCCGAAAGAAGAATTGGTATTTGCAATTACGTATAATCTGTTACCCGCAGGATACAATGAGATCGAATTTTCAAATATTTTCGCGGAGACAGTAAAATAAAGAGGGAATTAGGTATGGAATTATCGATTCATACCAATCTCATCCGATATGCATTCATCGCAGTGACACCCAATTTCTTAATTAGCGAAGAATTTACCACAAAGCCCACAGGGGTACCTATTACGGGTACAAGTTGTGCAAGTTTTGCAAGATCAATATAATCGCGGTACTCCTGCTGAAAACTGCGCCAGTCAAATTCATTTATATCTTCCGGAAGTTCTTTGCTCTTTTCATTCCAGTCCACCATTTTGAGATAAATGTTTTTTCGGTGTTCATGACTTGAAAAAGCAAGTTCAAAAATATGCAAAAGGTATACCCTTTCTTTGTAATTTTTTACATCGTAGCCATAAAACGACGCAATATCGAACAGTAATTTTATTTTAAGTGTAAGCAAGATCGGAAAATCTGCAAGGCCTAAAAGTATACCTCCGGCCCCCGTTATTCCTCCCTCAACTGCGGCAGTGGTACGGTAAAAATTTATTCTTTTCTGTACTGCATCTTCTCTGGCTTCCAAAGATGTCTCAATAAGCGCCGATGCAGT
>JBGTJG010000239.1:0-1866 GCA_041745235.1 Ferruginibacter sp.
AGGTCACCGTATTGAATGCCGTTCTCCTTGCGCACGTCCTGATGCTGGCGGGTATAATTTTCATTCATTTCTGTAATGCGAATGGCGGCATATCCGTTTTCTACAAAAGGTGTATGATCACCGCCGCGTAAAAAACGATCATTGCGGTATATCATTTTTACTTCCAGGTTATCGATATATCGTTCACCGATCTCTTTTAAATAACGTGCAAGCTGCCTGCTCATGCCATCATTCTCTAAACCCAGCTGCCTGATGCTCTTAGCATTTTTTTCAATTTCGTATGCGGGCATTCCTTCACTGAAAACCCTTACCTGTGTGTTGTTGATAATGTTTGTTTCATTGCTGTTGTTGCTGCCCATGATGTCATTGTTCAGCACCGCTTCTATATTTACATTTGCTTTACGTGATTTTGTCGCCATAAAATTTGAACCCAGCAAACCCTGTTCTTCACCGCTAACCGCCATAAAAATGATCGTAGCAGGAAAGCTTCTTTTACTCATAATTCTTGCACATTCCAATACCGTAGCTGTGCCGCTTGCATCATCATTTGCGCCGGGAGCATCACCAGTACGATCCATTACGTTCGTACGCATGTTATCCAGATGGCCCGTAATGATAAAAATGCGGTCATCATTCGGGTCAGTTCCCTTCAGTGTTGCAACTACATTTCCCAAGAGCAATGCCGTGTCAATCCTTCGTTTGTCCGGTTGTAAAGTAGTTGTATCAATTATTGCGGTGAGTCTGCCGCCGGAGAGTTGGGCGTATTCATTGAATTTCCTAAGCACATAATTTCTCGCGGCGCCTATTCCCCTGCGCTTATCTGTTTGAGTGCTCAGTGTATTCCTGGTGCCGAAACTTACCATAGATTCAATGTAGAGTTTCAGCGAGTCGGGCGAAATTTCTTTCACCATTTGTTCTATTGCGGGATGTCTGTTTATAGTGGTCTGAGCAAATAATATATTTTGGGTAAGCAGGATAAATGCTGAAGCAAATATTTTATTCATAAAAGATAGTTTTTTATTCCGTCTCATTCTTAAACATGCTGTATTTCCGCCATTTCTCTATAAGCGCAGTCATGTCATCCGGCAGTTCGCTTTTAAACATCATATCTTCTTTGGTGACGGGATGTATAAAGCCAAGTTCTTTCGCATGAAGGGCCTGCCGCGGGCAAAGAGCGAAGCAATTATCTACAAACTGCTTATATTTGGTGTAGATCGTTCCTTTTACAATTTTATCCCCTCCGTAAAATTCATCATTAAATAAAGGGTGCCCTTTGTATTGCATGTGTACACGTATCTGGTGGGTGCGGCCCGTTTCCAGCCGGCATTCAACCACTGTTACGTAATTAAAATTTTCCATCACTTTGTAATGCGTGATGGCTTCTTTGCCATGATCACCTTCCGGGTAAACAGTAAATAATTTCCTTTGTTTAAGATGCCGGCCTACATGCCCTGTAATTGTTCCTTCCGGCTCATCAAAATTTCCCCATACCACCGCCACATAACGGCGGTGAACGGTATGATTAAAAAATTGCTTAGCCAGTTCAGCCATTACTTTTTGCTTCTTTGCAATAACAATTAAGCCGCTGGTATTTTTATCAATGCGATGAACAAGGCCGTAACGGGTAAGTTCTTTTTCATCAATGCCGGGGCAGTTGTGCTGTATGTGCCACGCTACTGCATTTATTAAAGTATGATCAGGATTGCCGCTGCCGGGGTGAACGACCATGCCAACCGGTTTATTAACTACCATCAGGTCATCATCTTCATAAACAATATTAAGTGGAATATCTTCGGGAAGGATCTCAGACGATTCCGGAGAATTGGTCTCATAAATAATGATACTGTCCCCCGGCTTTGTTTTGTA
>JBGTJG010000240.1:0-4881 GCA_041745235.1 Ferruginibacter sp.
TAGAACCCGGCTTGCAAAGAACCATACCGCGACGGATCTGAGTCTTCTCAATTCCGCGAAGTAAAAGACCCGCGTTATCACCGGCTTCACCTTCATCAAGTAATTTCTTAAACATTTCCACACCTGTACAGGTAGAAGCAAGAGGTTTTTCCATAAGACCAACGATCTCAACGGCTTCACCCACTTTAATACGACCTCTTTCAATACGGCCTGTAGCAACGGTACCACGACCTGTGATAGAGAATACATCCTCTACAGACATAAGGAAAGGAAGATCAACCAAACGCGGAGGCAAAGGAATGTAGCTGTCTACAGCATCCATCAACTCGTTGATTTTAGCGATCCATTTTTCATCCCCTGCAAGAGCGCCTGTAGCAGAACCCTGGATGATAGGAGTATTGTCTCCGTCAAAACCGTAAGAAGTAAGTAATTCACGTACTTCCATTTCTACCAATTCCAATAATTCAGGATCATCTACAAGATCTACTTTGTTCATGAAAACAACGATCTGAGGTACACCTACCTGGCGAGCCAGAAGGATGTGCTCTTTAGTCTGAGGCATAGGGCCGTCAGTAGCAGCTACAACAAGAATAGCACCGTCCATCTGAGCAGCACCTGTGATCATGTTCTTAACATAATCGGCGTGACCCGGACAGTCTACGTGCGCATAGTGACGTGTGTCAGTAGCATACTCTACGTGAGCTGTATTAATTGTGATACCCCTTTCTTTTTCTTCCGGAGCACCATCAATATCATCATAATTTTTTTTCTCCGCTAAACCTCTTTTTGACAAAACATCGGTTATAGCGGCTGTTAAGGTTGTTTTACCATGATCTACGTGACCGATAGTACCAACGTTAAGATGGGGTTTATCCCTTTTGAATGATTCTTTTGCCATTGTTTTTATTTTAATATTAGTTTTTAATGTTGGTATACGTTTTATGTCTGCAAAACCATGGACAAAATAATTTCTGTGAGCCATCAGTGAGAATCGAACTCACGACCCCTTCCCTACCAAGGAAGTGCTCTACCCCTGAGCTACGACGGCAAAAACCTCTGCCGGCGCAGGCAGAAAAATTGAGCGGAAGACCGGGCTCGAACCGGCCACCTGAAGCTTGGAAGGCTACCGCTCTACCAAGTGAGCTACTTCCGCTGGTTAATTTGATAATTTGGTAATGTGCCAATTTGATAATTAAAGGCAAAAAACCATTTCTTCTGTAAAGAACTAATCATAATTATCAAATTGCCGAATTGGCACATTATCAAATTACATTGTGGGCAGAGTAGGTTTCGAACCTACGTACTCCGAAGAGAACAGATTTACAGTCTGTCGCCTTTAACCACTCGGCCATCTGCCCGTAAACAATCTCTGAAAAATACAAGAACCGCCTGCATTTCCCTTTCTGTAAAATGAGCCGAAAACTGGAGTCGAACCAGCGACCTACTGATTACAAATCAGTTGCTCTACCAACTGAGCTATTTCGGCCTGTATTATTAAAAGAACTACCGAAAAAACAGAAAAATTCCTAACCCCTTTTTTTCGGAAGGCAAAGGTAAGAGAAATAATTATTAATTAAAAAATTTGAAAAAAGAATTTTGAAGTTCATCTGTAATATGCAAAAGAAAAGCCCGCTTGCTAAGCGGGCTTCATTAGTTCAATAAAATCAGGCTGCGAGTTTGTCCTTCTTTCTTTTAATCTGATTGATCATGGAGTCAAGCGCAGTGTCAAAACTCTCTTCAAAGGATTTTGATGATTGCTTTACAAAAAACTCATGGCCGGGTACAAGGACTTTTATCTCTGCGATCTTATCTTTCAGCTTGTGTACGATGTTGTCTAATTTCAAATAGACATCTATTTTGGTGACCTTATCGTGAAATTGGAGAATCTTTGCACATTTTTCCTCTACGTGCTCTGTTAATTTACTGTCGGCATCAAAGTGCACTGTGTGAATGCTGATATTCATATCCTTCTTTTTTTGGTGAATAATTGTTTTTCAAAAAAAGTAACATTCAAAGCATAGGCAACAATAAAATTAATCTATTACTAAGGTAGCAAAAAGGAAGCCGATTTCCCAAAAAAAAATGAATTAAGATTCTCAGGCTTTCGGGTGAGCTTTTTTATACACTTCTTTGAGCTGCTCAATACCATTATGTGTATAAATCTGCGTGGCGGCAAGGCTGCTGTGACCAAGAAGTTCCTTTACCGCATTAAGATCGGCACCATTGTTCATTAAATGTGTGGCAAAACTATGGCGAAGTATATGGGGGCTTTTTTTATCAATCGTTGTTACCTCTGCAAGGTATTTTTTTGCAATATTATAAACCTGTTTCGGATCCAGCATTTTGCCTTTATCAGTAACGAACAGCCGATTATGATCTCCCGGGCTTATCAATCTTTTCTTTTCTTCGGAATACTGTTTTAATTCATTGATCAGTTCCCTGCTTACCGGTATAATACGTTCTTTACTCCCTTTCCCCAGAACTTTTATAGTACTGTTCGTCCTGTCAATATGATGCTCCTGCAGCCCTATGAGCTCCGATTTCCTGATGCCGGTATTGTATAAGACTTTTAATACCAGCATTTCAGTAAACCCTTTAAAACCTTCGGAAAATTCAATACCGGAAAATAATGTATTCATGTCTTTTTCCGCTACAAATTGCGGCAACCGCTTCGGCATTTTGGGGGAGATGATGCCCGTAACAGGATTTGATTGTACAATTTCATTTTTCAGCAGATGTTTGAACCAGGATCGGAGGGATGAGATCTTACGGTTGATCGTTTTAGAAGAAATGCCGCTTTCTTTAAGACAGGCAAGCCATGTACGGATATAGGTTGGTTTTACCGCATCGATATGCGTATCCGGAAATTCTGTTGAAAGGAATGCTGAAAAGGCGGTGAGATCTGTTTCGTAGGAAGTAATGGTATGCCTGCTGTAGCGTTTCTGAAAACGGAGATGATCGAGAAAGTGTTGCTGATGTTTTTCGAAAGATAGCTGCATAAAAAAACTGATGGCCAAAGTTAATAATAACCTGCCATCAGCTTAATAATATAAACCGTTGTGAATTTAATCGAATTTACCTTCAGACAGCTGTTGTTTGTAAACAGCTTTAAGCACCTCTGTACGGCGACGGATAGACGGCTTAATGAAAGCCTGCCTGCTTCTCAATTGAAGCAATGTGCGGCTTTTCTCAAATTTCTTCTTATACTTTTTAAGCGCTTTGTCTATGTTTTCGCAATCTTTAGAATCTATTATCAGCATTTTGTTATACCCCCTTTTGGTGATTTAGGGCTGCAAAGATATAATAAATATTTAAATAAAGAAACAAATAGGGCACAAAAAACGGAAATTTACATCATGTTTACAGGGATAGTTGAACAAATGGGGATAATTGAAGGTATTGGAGCGAACGGAACCAATATCAGTTTTCATATACGGGCTGAAATGGCCCGTGAACTGAAACCGGATCAGAGCGTTAGCCATGGTGGTGTTTGTCTTACAGTAGAACGAATCACCGGCGATGAATATACTGTAACTGCTGTAGAAGAAACCCTAAAAAAAACAAATCTGAGTACATGGAAAAATGGCGGGGCCGTAAACCTGGAGCGCTGTCTCCGGTTTGACGGGCGACTGGATGGGCATATTGTGCAGGGGCATGTAGATACAGTAGCTATTTGCACCGGCAGAGCCGAAAAGAACGGCAGCTGGGAATTTACTTTTTCGTTTGATAAAAAATTCACCTCGCTGATCATTGAAAAAGGCTCTGTTACTGTAAACGGGATAAGTCTTACAGCCTTTAATGTATCAGAAGCCGAATTTACGGTTGCTGTTATTCCGTACACTTATGAACATACTGACATGCAATTTTTAAAAATTGGTGATCAGGTAAATATTGAATTTGATATGATCGGAAAATATGTGAATAGGATCATGACCAAAAGTAAAAGTTAGCTAACCCTGTTTTTCAGCATTGCCATTTTTTTCTCCAGTAAATGCCAGCTGATAAAAGCTGCCGGAATAACGATTATCATCGTCAGCACAAAAAGAGTTAGAGGATTATTCTGAACAGCATGTTTAGCTATGAGCATTTGTTGTACGGGGAAGGAAAAAATATAGATGCCGTAAGTAAAGTCGCCGTATGCCCCTGCCCTGTTTGTAATTCCTTTTATTTGTGCTAAACAAATAACAAGCATTGGGATCAATATTACCTGAATCGCCTGAGAAAATTCCACCGCAAAAGATATTATTACTACACAAAAAAGTATGATCAAAAAGGGGAGAGAGCATACATAGTTTCCGAAGTTCATTTTCAATAAAAAAAAGCAGGAGGCATTTAGAAACATAATTGCATAAAATATCGAAGGGCCATTGAGGAATGAGATAAACACCTGATGGAAGATAACAGTGTGCACGAGGTATAACCCGTTAAGCAAGAATATTCCTGATAAAAAGATCAGTTTACGTTTTAACCTGAGAAGGAATAACAGGCTCAGTATAACATATAATCTCTCTTCCGTTACCAACGTCCACAATGAGCCATTAACGCCGCTTTCTGCAGGATTATTCCAGAAAACACCCGGTAAAAAAAACTGAATGCCGAAGACGGGCATAATATTTCTAAGATAACTATAGGTTTCCGGATTACTGAAATATGCTGATGCACTGAGGGAGGTAAACAAAGGTCCCATAACAAATACACTGAGCAGGCATACTGCAATCAGTAATGGCTGGATCCGAAGAAATCTTTTCCAAACATAGTTTTTAAAAGAGCCGGAACGTATGGCACTTTTTGCAACAAGATAGCCGCTCACCGAAAAAAAAATACTGAGGCCTGCAAAAGAAAAATCAAGACGTTGACCGGAAATTGTCATCAGTGGTTCTT
>JBGTJG010000241.1:0-6198 GCA_041745235.1 Ferruginibacter sp.
TACAAACAACAAAGCAGGGAAAATGCCATTAAGCTAGGCCTTGATTTCTTTGGGCCTAAGATGCGAAACATTGTAGAAGATGCAGAAAAGATAGTTGGTAAAGTGAGGTTAGCAACGGAGAAGAAAGAAGTATCTCCCGGCCAACTGCCAAATGCTAAATCAATTCTGCTGCATTGCTGGCGCGGCGGTATGAGAAGTTCAGCAATTGCCTGGCTGTTGGACTTGTACGGGTTTAAGGTGTATATCCTTGATGGCGGATATAAGGCATACAGGAATTGGGTATTGGAGCAATTTGAAAAAGCATATAATTTTAAGATAATCGGAGGATATACCGGCAGCGGGAAAACACCCCTACTTCATGAAATAGAAAAAGCCGGACATGAAATAATCGATCTCGAGGCATTAGCACATCACAAAGGATCTGCATTAGGCGGCATCGGCCAGGAGCCCCAGCCAAGGCAGGAAATGTTTGAGAATTTGCTTGCCTCAAAGCTTGCATGCACGAGGCACAATAGTGATAACAAAGTTCAATTCAAAACCGGTCAACGGTCAACGAAGAACTGCCTTTGGGTCGAAGACGAAAGCCAGCGAATCGGGAACCTGCAGATACCCATGGCGCTTTGGGAAACGATGCGAAAATGCCCTGTACTCTTCCTGGATATACCTTTTGAAGAACGATTGAATTACCTGGCTGAAGAATACAGTATCCTCCCGAAAGAGCAATTGATCAACGCAGTTATCCGCATTCAAAAAAGATTAGGCGGGTTGGAAACAAAAAATGCAATCGGGTTCTTGGTTGAAGACAATTATAAAGAGTCTTTCCGCCTACTTTTAAAATACTATGATAAATGGTATGCAAAAGGATTGTATAACCGGGAAAATGCAGAAGAATTAATAAATAAGATCCCTGCAGGAAACGTAGATGCGGAAAGAAATCTGAAACTATTACAACTCAACCCCGAGATCGCCTGACCCTATGTTACGTCGTTGCGCCTTAGTGGTTAATAATAATTAAAATGGAAGAAATAAAACTTACACAATATTCTCACGGTGCCGGGTGCGGTTGCAAGATATCCCCTGAAGTATTGGATAAAATACTGAAAGGAAATATTGCCATGCCTGATAATGATAAACTCATCGTAGGCAACCACAGTAAAGATGATGCCGCGGTGCTGGACCTTGGTAACGGCAGTGCGCTCATATCCACAACGGATTTCTTCATGCCCATTGTAGATGATCCGTTTTCTTTCGGGCGTATAGCAGCAGCCAATGCAATCAGTGATGTATATGCGATGGGCGGAAAGCCGGTTCTTGCTATTGCTATACTGGGGTGGCCGATAAATAAACTGGCTCCCGAAGTGGCGCAGAAAGTAATTGACGGCGGCAGAAGCATTTGTATAGAAGCCGGTATCTCTTTGGCAGGTGGTCACAGCATTGATTCGCCTGAGCCTATTTTCGGCCTTGCTGTTAGCGGGATTGTTCCGATTGAAAACATTAAGCAAAATAACCGGGCAAAAGAGGGTGATGTATTGTTTCTTACCAAACCACTGGGTGTTGGGATTTTGACAACCTCAGAAAAAAAAGGCCTGCTTAAAGAAGAACACAGAGACCTTGCTGCAAAGCAAATGATGCAACTTAATAAAATCGGTGAAGCATTAGGAAAATTGCAATCAGTGACCGCCATGACAGACGTTACAGGTTTTGGTTTGCTTGGCCACCTCACTGAGATGGCCGAAGGAAGCAGCTTAACGGCTGTTATTAATTTTGCTGATGTTCCTTTGATATCTCCGGCAATCCAAGAGTACATCCTGCAAGGCTCCGTTCCCGGTGGAACTACCCGAAACCGTGACAGCTATGGATATAAGATCGGGCAAATTACGGAAGAGCAATGGGCCATCCTTGCAGATCCGCAGACAAGCGGCGGCTTACTGGTTGCAGTTAAAAAAGAAAACACTGCTGAAGTAATTAATGTCTTTAAAGAAAACGGTTTGGAAAAATTCATACAACCTATCGGTTATCTAAAGAACAAGGATGAGAAAACAGTAAGAGTAAACTGATCATGGAATTTACTACAGGAGAAATTCTTGGCTCGGCAGGAGTTACATTATTACTGATCGCATTCCTGATGAATCTGGCGAAGCGTTGGAAACAGGAAAGCCTTCCTTATATTTTACTGAATACATTCGGCGCTGCCCTGGCATGTGCTTCCAGTCTTGTCATTCAATTTATCCCATTCATTATTTTAGAAGGAATCTGGACACTGGTGTCTCTGGTAGCCCTTATCAATTATTTCAAGAGCAAACCTGCTGCTCAGTAAAACAACTCGGCCATCATGCAGCGTACACTGCCACCTGCCGCCCGCTCTATTTCCGAAACATCAGGTACTAACAACTTACAGTATTTTTCCAGTTTTAAAATTTGAGCAGGCATCAGAGAATTATAAGCAGTCCTGCTCATCACCAATAATTTTTCCCTTTTATCATTTACCAATTGCAGCATATTCCCGGCAAAGGAATTCATTTGGTTAAAGCTGATCTCTATGATCTCATGGCCCATTTCGATAAGTGTTTGCAGAACCCTTTCTCTATCTTTTTTATTTATTGCTTCAGAGCAGATAACAGCGAATGTATCTCCTATACACATCAACACATTTGTATGATATATCTCTCTGCCCTTTTCATCTGCTGCTTCGAAAATTACAGTGTGATAATTATTTGTAGAGGCAAATTGTAAAAGCAACTCGTAGTTTGTGCGGGGAGATGTGCATGCGTAAATGATGCGATTGGGATGATCAATGACCATGCTGCCGGTACCTTCCAAAAATTTATTTTCCTTTTCGTAGAAACTAAGATCTGTTAACGCCGAAATGCCGGAGTGGAATTTTATCTGATCGATAAACTGAAGGCTCTTCTCCGCACGCCGGCTGACTGCACACATAGGAAACACTGTGATGTGCCCATCATTACATGTAAACCAATTATTCGGAAATACAGCATCGGGTTTACGTGGTTCAGCCTCATCATTCAGGATCAAAACTTCTATGCCGTTATCCCTGAGCAACTTTACCATCGCCTCAAACTCTGCTGCTGCAGATTGCTGAAGTGTTAGGTGCGATAGCGGGATATGCTGAAAATGATTATTTGCGGCAGTTTCCGGATTATAGCCGAAAGCTGCAGGCCTTACCATCGCTACTGCAGAAGCAAAATGTTTTATCGGAGTTACAGACTTCATACGCCCGGAACAAACTCATCGATTTGCTTTGCAAGTTTTTTGTCTTTGTCTGTAACGGTGTTGCCGGCATCATGTGTACTCAGCCATATCTCCACAGTGTTATAAGTATTCTTCCATGAAGGATGATGATCCATCTTCTCTGCAGCAAGTGCCACTCGTGTCATAAATGAAAAGGCTTCTGAAAAGTCTGCGAAAGTAAATTTCCGATAAAGTGTATCCCCTTTTTGTTCCCACATACAATAAAATTAGAAAATGAGGTATTGCTTATTTTTTATTTTCTCGTCGGTCATTTCAGTAACAAGCTGTACGGTAGGTAACAATCGCAGGGATTGCTCAAGCGTTTGTACTTCTCCTTTCTCCATTGGTTCTCCTTTCGCAAGCCAGAGATAATCCAGGTGCTTAAATTCCGGCAGCAGATATTCGCCGTCATACTGGTTATTATACAGGTAATGAACCAAGCAGCATCCAGACACCTGATACTCATAAATGGAAAAGAAATAATTCCGTTCTTTTTTTCGCGACTGAATTTCTATACCATGGTTCATTTTAAAGCGATACCCCAATGTTTGATTAATGTGCCACGTAAACAAATAATCTTTCATAGGGGCCACGATGCCGAACAGGCGGGAGTCTTCAAAGAATTCTTCAATAAGCGTTTCGGTATCTATTTTTAATTTCATTTTTTTTAACCGCGGAGACGCAGAGGCGCAAAGAGAAATACAAAATAAAATTTTTTTTGCGTCTCAGCGTCTTTGCGGAATCTTTAAAATGTTACCGGCAAAATTAATTCTTCCTTCCCTCTTTTCAGCTTCACATTTGTACTTTCCCCTTTGTTGAATTTATTCAGCACATCCATATAAGTTTGCACATCTGTGAATTTATGCTCACCAAGCTGAATGAGCACATCTCCTGTTTTTACACCTGCTTTCTGCGCCGCCTTATTTTCTGAAACTCCCTCTACAAGCACACCGCTTCCGCTGAATGTGTAATCCGGCATTATACCCATACTTACTTTAAAACTTCCTTTGCCCATAGATACTTCCCTGGTTTTGGTAAAACTGAGCTTCTCCAGGTTATTGGTTTGTTTTATGAGGTTCTCTATGTAATCTATGATCCGGAGCTCGCCGTTGTAATTTATTTTTTCTGCATCATCACCTGCCTTATGATAATCCTTATGGCTTCCTGTAAAGAAGAATAAGACGGGGATATCTTTCCTGTAAAAGGAAGTATGATCACTCGGACCGCTGCCACTGCTGTCCACATTTATTTTGAAATAGGCATCATTTGTTTTGATAAGCTTTCCCCACGAAGGTGATGTACCATAGCCGCCGATGGTAAGGCCATGCGTGCTGTCATTCAATCTGCCGATCATGTCCATATTGATCATGTAATTGATCTTTTTAGGATCCAGCCCCGAATTTTCTGTAAAATATTTAGAACCGAAAAGCCCCAGCTCTTCCCCGGAAAAAGCAACCAGAACATAATTATATTGCTTCAATGCAGATCTTTTTAACCTGCTGCCCAGTTCTATTAAAGCTGCGGTGCCGCTTGCATTATCATCCGCACCGTTATGTATCACACGACCTGCAGAAGGATCCAGTGTATTGTGATCTTCCCCGTATCCTAAGTGGTCGTAATGAGCGCCCAACACGATCGTATTAGTTGCTTTATTGTTTATGTAACCGATTACATTGTGTCCTGTTCTTACTTTAGAGACCAGATTCACAGTAACCGTACTCAATATTTCCTCGTTTGATGGTTTTTCTTCATCGGATGTTTCTATAGCCACAGCCGTTTCGCCCGTTTGCTCCGGTTGAGGCTCCTTAAAATATATGACCGGTATATTAAGTGTTGCGGTCCTGTCCTTTGTGTCAAATAAGAAAAGGTTTTCCCCGGCAGAAGATGATTTAGTATTAGCAGTAGCCGTTAATTTTTCAACCTTACCATCATTATTGACTCTGTCCGGCCGGATGACCATTGATGACCTTTCGCCGGGCTCCCGTACTATTACTAATTTCTTTCCTGCTGCAGATGCCTTTTTAGAAAAATCAATTATGTTTTGTTTAATGTCAAAATGAGGATTATTTGCATTCTCACTGATTACATTTCTTGCTTCGTACCAGGCTATGTCACTTTCCCGAACAGCCATGTTTTTTACATTCCCGGAAAAGGGAAACGGAAAAAATGCAGCATGCAATTCCTGTGGTTTACCTGCCCGGCTAAAAGATGTTTCCTTTCCTATTTCCTTACCATCATTTACATTAAATGGTTGTAAATAGTTTTTGAGATTGCCGAAAGGTGTAAGTCCCGCTTTGGTGAATTCTTTCACAATGAATTCGTAGGCAAGTTTTTCACCCGGTGATCCTGTCCTTCGTCCCTCGAGTTTATCATCAGAGAGGAAGGCGATAGCAGTGCGCAGCCGCGCTGATGTAGCTTCAATTTCTGAAACCTTCTGTGCGGTGACGCTATGAGAAAAAAGGATTATTATTAAACAAATGTATTTCATAAGTACGCTGTATTTTAAGATGCAAAGGTAATTCTACTTGCTAAAATGGCGTAGTGTTTTAAGGGTTCATTTAGTTTAACACCCGCTTAATTCTTCAAATCGTAACACTCAAAAAAAGCGATGCAGTATTTTTGCCAAAATCACCTCGTCTGTATTATTGAGCCAAAAAATTAAAATAGCACTTGTCGGCAACCCAAACAGCGGAAAATCTTCTCTCTTTAATGTCCTTACAGGCCTGAATCAGAAAGTGGGGAATTTTCCGGGAGTAACGGTCGATAAAAAAACGGGGAATTGCAGCATCTCAGATCACATACAAAGTGAGATAATTGACCTCCCCGGAACTTACAGTCTCTATCCTAAACGAGCAGATGAATGGGTTGCTTATAAGGTAATGATGGGTGAGGATGAAACTATTCGCCCTGATATGATTGTGTTGGTGGCTGATGCCAGTAACCTGAAAC
>JBGTJG010000242.1:0-4335 GCA_041745235.1 Ferruginibacter sp.
ATATTCATTTAATATGGTCGCAGGATGCACCAAACGGTGAAGAAACACCAAAAGGAAGTTTATTGAAATATACCGCACACATGCTTTTAAGAAAGCTTAAGGCAACCGGGAAAACGGATTTATATGCAGTAAACACTACAAATAAGAAGCACGAAATTTGGCAAAGGGATTCATTAGGCATTGAAATTTACAGCAGGGAAACAGCAGAGCAAAAATTAAATTACATTCACTTTAACCCCGTAAGCGGAAAATGGCTGTTAGCAAAAGATGATTTAGATTACTATTAATCGTCAGCAAGATTTTATGAAACGGGTGTAGATGAGTTTGGGTTTTTGCATAATTTGTATGATAGAATTGATGGTGCGTAAGAAGGGTTGGTTCGTGAAGACACGAACCAAGGCGAGGACACGCCGGATACATTTGCTGAGCCGCATATCTGCGCTAGTGGCGGAGTTATATATCTGCTTCTGATTCAATAATCTATGAATAAAAGAGACTGCCTCAAAAAACCACTTTTGAGACAGCCTCTTTTTTATTGTCAAGGTTTGCTTTCTAATGCTTCTATCAGTGCTTTTGCTGTCGGTCCGGCTGATGAAGGATTTTGCCCGGTAATCAACAAGCCATCTTCTTCCACATGAGATGTAAAAGGAAGAAGTGCTGAATGAAAATCAGTGCCAAGTTCTTTTAGTCTTGTCTCTAATTTATAAGGAATGTTATCACTTCTAAATACCAGGGTTTCTTCAGTATTAGTAAATCCGGTTATTTTTTTTCCGTTCAGTAAACCGTGTTGAAGTTCTGCGGCTTTAATTAAAGCAGCAGGTCCATGACAAACAGCCGCTACCGGTTTATTACTTGCTAAAAAGTCGAGAATTATTCTGCCGCTGGTTTCATTGGTTGCTAAATCCCAAAGAGGACCATGTCCACCCGGAAAAAATACTGCATCAAAGTTTTCTGCATTTACTTCCTGTAGCTTTAATGTGCTATTCAGCTTCTGTTGAGAAACTTCATCATCCTGAAACCTGCGGTTGGAAGCAGTGATGTTTTCAGTTAATTTACTCATAGGGTCAATCGGTGGTTTTCCGCCTTTAGGACTCGCTAAGGTAATGTCATAACCTTTGTCAAAAAATTCATAATAGGGGTCGGTAAATTCGCCAATCCATAATCCTGTTTTGCTGTCAGTGTTTTCCATATCCTCGTGTGAGGTCAGGATCATAAGTATCTTTTTCATGTCTGATAAATTTGTGTTTGAAGTTATTATAAAATTATTTTTGTTGCCTTTGTGTTTAAAAATAGTTGAACGTGGGTATCATAATGATTTATCATAAGAAACCAATTCTTCATTAAGTGTTTCAGGTTTCATGTCGTAACATTACTGAACATGGGATGACGGGTGACAAGACCTTCCCATCAGCCTTGGTTCGTGTCTTCACGAACCAACAACAATCAAAACCCACCTAGCGCAGATATGCAACATTGCTCAGAGCGTTTGCGTATCTGTGCTGTAGTAAAGCATTTTCAATAATTTTATCATATAATGCAACCGCACAGATATACTGCACACATTTGCTGAGCCGCATTTCTGCGCAAGAGGTTATATGACAACATTTAAAGGAGAACTTAAAAATGGAAAATATATCAGACCGCTTAAGCAAAAACAGCAAGACCAAAGCGAATTATGGGATACTGTCAGGAATCATTGTATATGCAATCGTTGGCTTGATTGGTTTGAATCTGCTGCTCATTTTTTGGCCCGACTATGCAATTGCAAGCATAGACAAATCGTATACATTGGAAATGCTATGGTCCAGGTTAATAATCGGAATAGTCGCGGCTGTTTTTGCAGGGATTACTGCGACAAAAATTGCAAACAATGAAGGAAAAGCTTCCTTTGTTGTTGGCGTAATTGTATGCTGTATTGCAGGATACATTCATTTTTTCAGAGTTTGGCCGGACTATCCTGTTTGGTATCATTTCGCTTATTTACTTCCGGTAATACCAATCATAGGGCTAAGCCAATATTTTTTACGTGGGAAAATAGATTTCAATAGTTGAACTGACTGATAAACACTGAGCTGCTGATTTGATCTTTATGAAAATGGGACAGTCTGAAAAACACGTACAGTATTCTCCGCAGATAGTATTATTTTGAGGCTTAAAACCGGAGCATGAAAAAGACAACATTGCTTTCCCTGTTCTCATTTTTTCTCATTACTGTATCTGCCCAGTTAAAAGAAAATAAGGGCATTGGTGTAGGCCTGGCGCTTGATTCTTCTAAGGGATACAGGATACCGGTGATCATAGGGCTTATTCCGGACGGGGCCGCAGAGAAAGGCGGGTTGCTGGCAGGCGATATCCTTGCAGAAGTAAATGATAAACCTACAAAGAATATGGTGCTTGCAGATGTAGTGACCATGATCACGGGTGAGGGAGGAAGCAGCGTAAAACTGAATATTGACCGGAAAGGCTCAAAAAAGAATTACAATATCATACGGGGCAAATATAAATATTCCGCTTCCTTTTATGAAAGTGCTGTTAAGGACAATACATTTTGTACTGCTTTGACATTACTGATGAATGATGCCGGTTATGATTTTGCAAACACTACGGATAAGAACGCAAAAGATAAGAACGACGATTACCTGAGCAAGGTCACGATCCCCGGCGCAATAACCACTTCCATCAGGGTATCTGTTGGTACTACCGCCGAAGCCGATCTTGGTAGTTATTCAGGTTAGGACGAAGTGAATGTGGCAGGAACAGCTTTTATGGAACAGGTGAAGGCATGCTTTCCCGAATATTATTACGAACCGGAGGTTGATAACAAGGGAATGGTATCGGTTAATATTGGCCGCCTGCTTCGGGATGGGTATGAATCACCTATCCTGCAGTTCTTCACATACCTCGATAGAACTACGCAAAAATATAAGCTGCAGTTAAGGATCAACGGCGGAAAAACAAATAGGTATTACAGCATTGATAAAAAAGCAGACAATATTTTTGCGAATGCTGTGCGCAGTATCTACCGGGATATACCTAATGATTTCAGTAATGTGAAAGGTAAAAAGCTTGACGCAGAAACCGGGCTGTTCAGGTCCGCAACAAGGTATGAGATAACCCCCGTACCTGATGGTGCCACAGGCTGCAGCATAACTGAAGGCGGTATGAGCTTAGGTGCAAAGAATTGCAACTGCGGTTTTTACCGGGGCAGCAGCCGCACAGATGCAGTTAATACCTTCAATTCCCTTTTTGATAAACTTGCCGTTTCCTTGGGGCCGGAATTTGTTTACACATCAGGCAAGTCCCAGTTTGACATGAATATTTCCAAAAATGCAGAGACCGCAATAACCTTCGGCATAAAAAAGAAAAAGGCGTATGAATCAAATGTGCCTGCAATTGTTCTGTTATTTGAAAAATATGAGAACAATACCTACGGCGTTCGGATGCTGTTTTATAAAGTGGGGTTTTAGATCCGGGCCGCCGCACTTTCCGCCGGGTGTACCTGTGCGGCAAAGCCGGTGGTTTATTCGAAACCATCTAAAAAAAAGTGAGTTGTCTTTTAACCTTTTCCTGTAAAAGGAGGGGTAAACTTGTTATCTTTTTATACTTTCTCAGTGTCCGGGGTGAGAATTGATAATTTTTCTTTTTGGTGTAAACAAAGACAATAAAACGGCTACCGTGCCCGCAGCAATATTTAAACAGGCTACTGCATCTTTTACAATAAATAATTTTATTACGAGCGCATCTGTACGCCATCTAGCGCAAAGATACCCGTTCACCACCTAGCGCAGATATGCAGCATGGCTCAGAGTGTTAGAGTATCTGTGCTTTAGTTAACTAACTTCAATTTTTAAACTCCAAATTTTTAATCAGCATATGACCCTCACTCCCCGAAGTCTTTTTAATATTATTCTGAAAATATTCGGACTCTTTTCCGCCTCCGTTGGTATAGCTCTCTCCGCCTCCTCGCACGCCGAGGCTTGGTCTTCGACCAGCCGATCCTATAAAATAAAGTTCCATTGCCGTGGTTAGTAGTAGCCGAAGCACATTAATATAACGGAGAGTGTTTTCGAAGAATAAAGAAAGCACTTCCTTTGGTAAGTTGTTTGCTTGGTTGAGATACTGACTTATAAATTTTTCGGTACAGTTTTGGCCTGTATAGGTTTTATTATTCACTTTAAAAACAGCCAAATGGACAGCGAAAAAAAAGTAACCACAGAAACAACTACTACGGATCATTCCGGTGAAGGCGCATCACGTACCGAGCATACGGAAAAGACGGTTACAACCGAAAATGCAGAACCAAAGCCGGAACCCAAAGTAACCGAGGTAGTTACT